>DAIBSV010000160.1 GCA_027415455.1 Nitrospirota bacterium
ATTGCGACAGCCCGGAGCGCCAGAAACACCGTCTCGAACCCGAAGCCCAGCTTTTCGGCCGCCACGAAGAACAGGGCGGCCGCTCCCGCCATCGCCGCCGTCCACTCCTTCGTGTCCAGAAAGAAGAGGAGCAGGAAGACCGAAAGCCGGGCGTCCGGTTTCACGAAGTGAAGCCCGATCCGGGCGGGGCGCGCCGTGTCACGCCACATTCCCGAGCCTCCGGAGGATCTCCCGGAAGGTCGACAGGATTTCCGGGAGCAGCCCCTCGTCCGTTCGGGGCCGGGCGGCCTCCGACAGAGCCACTTCCTGCGGCGGGCCCGGCTCCATGATCCGGTCTCCGCGGCCCGTGGTGAGAAGGATCTCCTTGCAGGTCTCCTCCGAGATCAGTCCTTCGTCCGCCTTGGCTTTGGCGTCCCGCCACAGGGGCTGTCCGAAGCGTTCGACCAGCTCCGCGACCCGGGAGACGATCCGGGCCGTCTCGTTCTCCTTCTCCAGGAGCATCCGGATCTCCGGGGTGAAGGCCAGGAACTCCCGGACCGCCACCCGGCCGCCTCCGAGCCTCGGAAACAGCCGCTGGTGGATGACGAGGCGGAGCTGGGCGATCATCTGCCGGACCATGCCGTCCCGCTCCTGCCAGGGAAACATGCCGGCGGCCCGGGAGATCGCCTCGGCCACGCTGTTGGTGTGCAGGGTGGAGTAGACGGCCTCCCCGCTCTCCGCGGCCTCGAAGAGGCTCCGGAGGATCTCCGAATCCCGGCATTCCCCCAGGAGCACGATGTTTCCCTCCCGCCGGAGCGAGTTCCGGACGGTTTCCCGAAACTCCGTGAGGTCGTTCGGGATCTCCGTCTGGGTGACCGGGGCGATACGGTCGGGGATCCCGTCCAGGTCGAACTCGACCGGGGCCTCGTAGGTGAGGATCCGGCAGAGGCGGGTCCGGGCGCTGTGGGCCAGGGTGGAGGCGAGCGCGGTCGTCTTGCCCGAGCCGACCGGTCCCGTGACGAGGACCAGGCCGTAGAGCGGGAAGAGGGCCGCGAGGAGGTCCAGGACGAATTTGCGGCCTTGGACGCGCTTCTTTCCGCCCGAAAAAACGCGGGGCTGACACAGGAGGAAGTGGCGAGTCGGATGGGAATGTCGCAACCGGCCCTCGCCCGGATCGAATCGTCGCTGGGATCCCGGAAGCATTCCCCCTCGCTCGAAACGCTCCGGAAGTATGCCCGGGCCTGCGGCAAGCGCCTGGAAATCAAGATCGTCTGAAGGGACTTCAGTCGGTTTCTCCCCCTCCGAGAATTCCGTTCCGGATCTCCGGCGGCCTTGATTCTTCCAATTGTCGTCCCTACAATTAATCCATGGACTACGAATGGGACGAGGCAAAACGGCGGGCCAACATCGCAAAGCACGGAGTGGATTTTCCCATTGCGGAGACATTCGTTTGGAATACGGCCATCGACGTCGAAGACGACCGGAAAAATTACGGTGAATCGAGAAGAGTGGCGCTCGGACTTGTCGACTCCCGATTGTATGTTCTGATCTATACGAGAAGAAGCCGGGTTTGTCGGATCATCAGTCTGAGAAAAGCCAACGATCGGGAAAGGAGATATTATGAGAACGAAGCGAAAACCGGACGACATTAGCCAGGAAGACTGGGATGCCGTGGATTCGCCGGAGCTGACCGAAGACATGCTGAAACGCATGCGCCCCGCCTCCGAAGTCGTTCCGGAGATTGTCGAAGCGTACCGCCGGTCCCGGGGGCGCCCCCCCAAGGAGGCCCCGAAGGTGGCCATGACCGTCCGGTTCGATGCCGACATCGTGGAGGCCTTCCGCGCGAAAGGCCGGGGATGGCAGACGCGGATGAACGATGCCCTGCGGGCCTGGCTCCGGGAACATCCGACCGCCTGAGAAGAGCGGAGACCGACCGGGAAACGGTCTTTGCAAGAGGAGTCCCGATCCTTCGGCCCCCGCCGGAAGCGTTTGATCGTCTGAAGATCCTTCAAAAAAACCTCCCGCTCATGGATTCCCTCCCGTTTTCGAAATCGTCTTGTTCGCCCGGGCATTCCCGTACCGGATCGCGATCCGGCGCCGGGAGGGGTCCAGGCTGAGTCCCACCCGGGATCCCGTCTGGAGCCCGATGTCGTCGAGGACCGCCTGGACCGTTTTCCGGCGCATGTGGACGCTGACGATCTCGGGCACCACCGGCGGCCGTCCCGCCACCGAAACCCGGTAGCGGCACATCCGGGCCACTGCCCGGACCGCCTCCTCCATCGGACCGTCGTAGTCGAGGGTCATCCGGACCGCGGCCGCGCCCGTGGGGGGCGGAAGGTTCCGGACATGGATGTTCCGGAGGCTCGCCCGTTCCAGGGCCCGGATGTGCCGGTCGATGGAGCCGGCGGAGCGGTGGATCTCGGAAAGCACGAACCGGTCGTCTGGGGTCACCGTCCCCATCTCCGGGGCTTGTTGCCCGGCGCATCCCGACAGAAGGGCCAGAACCAAGAGGTTGGCTAGAAGGAAGGCCGTTTTGGACCAGTGGAACGCGCTCACTTCGGACCTCCGCCGTCCGGCTCGTCCGTCGGGGAGGGGAGTCTCATGTTTCGAAGGGCGATCCCCGCGCACCCGATGAGCCCGATCGCCGTCAAGAGGCTTCCCGTCACAAGGTAACCAGCCCAGAGCGCCCGGACCCCGAAGGGGACCAGCAGGGCGTAGAGGACGAGTCCGACCCATGCCTCCCGCCGGGAGGGGATCTCCTGCCCCGCGGAGGTTTCCGCCCCCGAGAGCGCCCGGGCGAGGCGCGTTCCCGCCCTTCCGGCGAATCCCATGGCGCAAAACTCCCGGAACCGCGCGATGGTCCGGGATGAGACCGGAAGGAGCTTCGTAAAGAGAGGGATCCGTCTCATTTCATCCATCCCGTTCCTTCGATCCGCTGAATGGGGCCGGGGGACGAAAGCGCCCCAGGGACGAACCCGGAGGGAGAGATTGATCGTCCCGGGGGAGGCGGGGCCAGAAGGCGGACCCAGAGGGGCGGAAGAATCAGAAGACAGGCGATCCCGATCGCCCAGACCCGGAGCCTCGACTTCCGGGGCCTCCCCGTCCCGATCGCGGAGAGGTCCGGGGCGGACGGCAGGCCGATCGTCCGTTCTTCCCGGGCCTCGTCCCCCGCGCCCGTCGTCCAGACCAGGCTCTTTCGGGCCCGGTCCCACCGGAGGTCTCCGTCGGTCCGGAAAAAATCCGCAACGACGAGGCAGTGTTCGGGATCGATCACGACCAGAAGGCTCCCACCCGCCTCGACAAGCCTGGGCCGGTTTCCCGGCCGGCCGATCCTGCGCCTCGCGAGCCTCCCTCCGAAGGCCGCGATCCCTGTAAAGAACGCCTTCCGGTCCGGATTCATCGGTCTTTGCCCCCTTTCGGAAAAGGATTCGCGTTTCGCTCGAGCCAGGCGATTTCACGGAGGACCCGGGCGCGGTATTTCCGGGCCTCGGACCTCCGGCGGGAATGGTACCGCCCGATGGCGATCCGGAGGCTTCCGCCCGGGGCCCGCCCCACTTCCTGCGACAGGATGAAGGCCGCCACGAAGGCGTTCAGGCAACCGTTGTCCCGAAGGCGGACAAACGACACCCGGCCGCCCTTTTTGCGAAGGGGCCCGATCCACGACGAGTTGACCTGAAACGGCCCCAGGTCGCTGGTCCCGTTCGCGTTCCGCCTTGCCCGTCCGATCTCCCCGTTCTCCACCACCCGGATCGCCTCCAGAACCACGGGATCCACCCGGTAGTGGCGGGCCGCCTGCAGGAGGCAGGCCATCGTGAGCGGGACATTCAGACCCGTCATTCCCGCTCCGTTCGGGGGATTCGATGGAGCCGGACAGGAGGTGTTCCGATCAGGCCGCGTTCTGTCCGGACCAAGACTTGATCTGTCCCGTTCGGGACAGGAGGTGTCCGATCCCCGAATCTCACTGGACCTCCGAGAG
>DAIBSV010000161.1 GCA_027415455.1 Nitrospirota bacterium
GGAACACCACAGTTGCCCTCGCATCCGGCTCACCAGAAAGTGATCACAACCCGGCGCCTGACACTTCCGCAGCTTCTCGCCCTGCGAATCGGCGAGCAGGTTCGCCGCGGCGCGCGCGACTGTCGACATCCACTGATGGTCTGGGTTCGTGATCTCGGGGACCTCCTCGATCCGCCATCGTCCGCCGGACTATCCGGCGTGAAGGTGAGTCCGGCATCCTCGCAACGCTCGGTTGAGGCGCGCGAGCGATCTGGGAGTGGGGGGGGTGCCTTTCGGCCTGAGATTGGAATGAATCCCGAAGTTCATCACGGAGGATTCGGAGCTCTTCCAAGGCGGATTCGCTCGGGACGAACAACGGTAACCCTGTGTGCGCGACATTCCATCACCCGAATTCTACGGCCGAAGCGAGGCCGTCCGACGTGCGGCAAGCCCGGTACGCAACCGTGTTGACGAAGTCGACAGCAAGATCCCACGATGCCGGGTGGTCTCCGACCTTCTCCGATCTGTGATGACCTTGATGAGTGGAACCCTGTTGCCTTATGTACACCGTTCGGTCGGACTTCGCAGGCTCTGTGGGCCGTCTCCGAGTTCTTCCCAGCAAGCATACCTAACACACGTAAATGAGGATTTACATTAGGCATGCAGGCACTCCACCGGTATCCGACTAGGAGGGGGACTGCGTAGGCGGTCGGGAGTGTACCCCTCTGGAGGCTCGGTATAAGTATACCTAACGTGTTGAGTTCTACAGGTGCATTAGGATGCCCAAAGCAAAGGACCCGGTCTGCGGCATGACCGTGGACACCGAGAAGGCGACGACGAAAGGAACTTACGGAACGGAGGCTGTCTACTTCTGTAGCGAGAGCTGCAAGAGGACCTACGAGGACCGTCGTGGTTCGCCAATCCGCGCCGGACGCATGAATCAGGCGTAAGCAACGGGCGGAGAGGTTCTCGGGCCATGCCAACGGACCCTGTGTGCGGGATGTTCGTCGACGAGCGGGGTGCCGAACTGACGCTGGTCCGGGAAAATCGGTCCTACTTCTTCTGCTCCACCACCTGCCTACGGGAGTTTTCCGCCCCCGAACGGCAACTCGCCCAACTGAAGCTCCGATTGGCGATCGCCTGGCCTCTCTCCGCCGTCATCATCGCCCTCTCGTACGTTTACTCCCCGGCGGGGTGGCCGTGGGTCGCGCTCGGGCTCGCTGCGGTCGTTCAATTCTACCCCGGGCTCGAATTCTTCCGGGGGACCTACGACGCGATCCACAGTCGCATCTGGAACATGGACATCCTCATCGCAGTGGGAACCACGGTCGCGTTCGGTTACAGCGCAGCCGCGGTGCTGCTGCCGGCGGCGCTCCCCCACGACTACTACTTTGACGCGTCCTCCCTGATCGTCACCCTCATTCTGACCGGGCATTACTTGGAGCACCTCACCCGCGAGAAGGCCCGTGGCTCCCTGCGCAAGCTGAAGGAACTCCTCCCTACCACCGCTATGATCCTGCGGGACGGAAAGGAGGCGGAGATCCCGGTCTCGGAGGTTCGGGCCAAGGACCGCTTCCGCGTGCGCCCGGGGGGCCGTGTCCCGACCGATGGGGTGATCCTGGAAGGCCAGTCGGCCATCAACGAAGCGATCCTGACCGGAGAGAGCCTCCCGGTAGAGAAGAAGCCCGGCGACCCGATCATCGCCGGGGCGATCAACGGGGAGGGCCTTCTTACGGTGGAGGCGACGAAGGTGGGGGAGGACACTCTGTTGGCCCAGATCGGGCAACTTGTGGCGGAGGCCGAAACGAGCCGCGTGCCACTGCAGAAGCTCGCCGACCGAATCGCGGCAACGTTCGTGCCGGTCGTGCTGGTCCTCGCGGTCGTAGCCTCCCTGGGTTGGGCCCTGGCCGGCGTGGGCCTGACGATCGCCCTCCTTGTTCTCGTATCGGTGGTCATCACGGCCTGCCCATGCGCCTTTGGCATCGCGACCCCCGCTGCCATCGTTGTGGGGACCGGAAGGGCCGCGGAGCAGGGAGTCCTCTTCAAGGGACGTGACTCGCTCGAGAGGGCCAGCCGCGCCGACGTAGTCCTTACGGACAAGACAGGGACCCTGACCCGCGGGGAGCCTTCGTTGACCGATCTCCTGCCCATGCCGGGAGTCGACAAGGACCGCCTCCTTGGCGTCGCGACGGGCTTGGAACAGGGATCGGAGCACCCGCTGGCCAAGGCGGTGCGCGATGCAGCAGCCCAGCACGGCTCAATCATCCCCCCGGTTCACTCGCTCACAGCCGAGCCGGGACGCGGGATCCGCGGAGAGACGGAGGGGAGGACCGTGTCGATTCTGCGCGGTTCCGCTGCCCAGTCGGACCGGGTGGAACTCGGGCCACTCATACCTGAATCCCGGAGGTTGGAGGCAGAAGGGAAGACGTGGTCCATCGTCCTCGAAGAGGGACGGCCCCTGGGGATCCTCGGCTTCGCCGACGAGGTTGCCCCCGGCGTCCGAGAGGCGGTCTCGGCCCTGGCTCAGGACGGGATCACCGCGGTGATGGTGACGGGTGACCACGAAGCCGCAGCGCGACACGTGGCAAACCAGGTAGGGATCTCCGAGGTGCACGCGGGCGTAGCCCCCCCAGGAGAAGCTGGCGCTCATCAAGGAGTATCAAGCGAAGGGAAAACACGTCGCCTACGTGGGCGATGGCATCAACGACGCACCGGCTCTCGCGGCTGCGGACCTCGGCATGGCCATCGGGGCGGGTACGGACGTCGCGAAGGAGACCGGTGGGGTGATTCTTGTACGGTCGGACTTCCGTGGAGTCGCGCTCGCGCTCAGAACCGGCCGCCGGACCGTGGGGAAGGTCAAGAGTAACCTGACCTGGGCGCTCGGATACAACGCGGTTCTTCTCCCGGTAGCGGCTGGTGCCCTGGTCCCCGTCTTCGGCCTCAGCATCTACAATGTCCTGCCCATCACGGGGGCTCTGGCCATGGGTCTCTCGTCCACGTCGGTGGTCCTGAACTCCCTCTCCCTTCGACTTGTCTCGCTCGCGAAGTGAGGAAAACTGGAGATACGATATTCGCTGAGGTCCGAACGGGAGGTGCGACCGTGTCCCTGGGCCGAATCTCGATCCCTGCGAAAGGATGGGGTTGCCCAGTGACTCGAACCACGTGGACCACACAGTGGATGCGGTTCACCGGCCCCGGGGAAGAGGTACTCATGCCGGGCGACCGTGTCGCACGAGCTGTGCGAAGGGCGGGCAGCCGGGTCCTGGTCGCTCCCTTCGCGGGCCGGGAAGGGGCCTACAGCGGACCCACGCGATCCTGATCGTGTGTGTGGTGGCAGACGGGAGCAAGCCCGAAGAAAGGCGCCGAAGGTTGCTGCCCTCAGGAATCCCAAACGCTGAACCATCGGCCGTAGGAGATTTCGTCGGTGGTTCTCGTCCGCCACGGGGGACACCTCTGAAACCCACTTACCCGGGTTCAGACGGTGCACCCGCCGGCTCCCAACGAGTCGAGTCCGTCGATCTGCTCGGGCGGCGACCCTCCGTAGAGGGCGACCTCGGCGATAGGATGCCTCTTTGAGGCAGCCCATGCGACAGCCGTAGCGGACTTGTCCTCCGGTTTCCTCGCGGATGAAAACCCGCTCGAGGCACATTGCGCAGCCATCGCACTTCCTGCTCGGATGGAGGAGGGCCGGTAGGGCGGGCCGGCGCGGCCGACCGGATTTCAATTGTCCTTGAGGTTTCGGAGAACCTGTTGGTATTGTTCCGCGGTGATTTCTCCTCGCGCATAGCGGAGACGTGCTTCCCCCTCGGGATTGGGAGGAGCGACAAGCACCGTCGGATTCGGGGTTGGCCGGAGCACCAGAAAGATTAGCAACAGCAAGAACACCAACGGAACCACGATCATCAGTCCTGCGGTCAGAGCCATCCAGCCCCAGCCTCCGCCCCCATCGCCCATCATGTCCCAT
>DAIBSV010000162.1 GCA_027415455.1 Nitrospirota bacterium
TTTGTCGGAGTTCACTGCCACTACTCCAATATCGCCCTCAAGATCATCCGTGGAGGGACCAGCTGCTATACCATCGCGCTTTGCTCCTATGCCGGAGACGACGAGGCCCATCTGACGATCCGGGATCTGACTCCCGGGACGGTCGATCGAATCGCCACCGAAGTTGCAAGGATGAGAAAAGGCTAGATCTGGTTTTGATGTGTTCGTTATAGTGAGCGCCTGGAGAGAGGTTCGGGAGATGGAACACAAGGAGAAGGATGTCGAGGCGGTTCCTGGGATTGATGCGGGAAAGGTCTTTTCCGTATGGGTCGACGAAGGAGGAAGCCCCCAGTTCTTCGAGCAACCGCATTGTGACATTCCTCCTCAATTTTTTGTGCATCTTGATGCCCAAAGGGCCCATTTGCCGGGGGATTATGTCCTGGCTTCGACCCTTGAAGGGCTTTTTTTCGGCAAAGTGGGGGTGGACGGATCTTCCCTTCTCATCGGGGAGCAGACCCTGCCCCTTGAACCGTCTCTTCTTATCCTTGGGGTCGTGATCGCCGGCTTCGAATGGTTCACCCTTCCCTGAAACCCCTATTCGCTGTCCGCTCATAGGACGGCCCAAGAAAGGATTGTCATGTCGCACGGATTACTGACCCCCGGACCGGCCGGGCTTCTCCCTCCTTCTGCCACCGCAATGGGTCTCGAGCTTCCGGTCGAAGGGACCGGCGCCGTCGAGGGACGTGTTCTTCCCGAAGCCCAGGTTCTTGAGGAGGCCGCCCGGAAGCTGGCCAACGCAAAGGTTCCCACTTTTTTCCCCGGACCCATGGTCCTGTGGGAGTTTTCGGAGGAGTCGCGCCGCGTGGCCGACGCCGTCCTCGAGGTCGCCCAGTCCAACGGGATCCGGATCATCCCCATGCCGGACTACCGCCCCAAATACCCAAAGATCGAACCTGAATCGGAAATCAACCCCAACCATCCGAATCTGACGATCTGGCACAACAAGATCGATGTGTGCCTTTTTGTCGGAGTTCACTGCCACTATTCCAATATCGCCCTCAAGATCATCCGTGGAGGGACCAGCTGCTATACCATCGCCCTCTGCTCCTATGCCGGGGACGAGGAGGCGAACCTGACAGTTCGAGACCTGTCGGCCCCCAAAATCCTCGAGATTGGACGGATCATCCACAAGATGAAGACGAATTCCCGGAGGGGGTAGCGATCCCTTCGGACGATTGGGTCAAGGACGCAGGGGCCGGTCCCTTTTGGGATCGGCCCTTTTTTGTGGGATTCCCCGGTTCATCTCCCCCCTCCTGGCATCCGGAGAAAACGGATCGATTTGAGGTATGATGGAAAACGGCAGGGCAACCTCCGGGGCCTCTCGGGAGCGCATCGGGTCATTCGGAGTGCAGCCCATGGGAAGGACTGAGATCGCGGCGGGAGAAGGACTTGGTCCACCTTTACGAAAGCCAGAGACTTGAAGTCTTGGCCGACATGTTTGTGGAGCGGCTGGCCGCTTGGGGACGGGGCGGGCTTCTCGACCCTTTTCGTCCCGAAACGGTCATTCCTCAGAATCCGGCCATCGGGCGATGGCTGTCCTATCAAATCGCCTCCCGGACGGGGATATCCGCGGGCCTCTCTTTTCCGCTCGCCGGTCGCTTCATCCGGTCGCTTCTGGAGAGCGCGTACGGAGATCCGCTCCGCCCGGCCCATTTCGAGAAGGGGAACCTCCTTCTCCGCCTCTTCGAAGCGCTTCCCGTTCTGATCGTTCGTCCCGAATTTCTGGAGGTGAAGGGCTTCCTCGGGCGGGGGATGACCGACGAGCGCCTCTACGAGCTTTCGGCCGTTCTGGCCGATCTATACGACCGGTCCATGATCTATCGGCCCGATCTTCTTCTCGGGTGGGAGGATGGGAAGGATCCGGACGGATGGCCGGCCATCCTGTGGAGAGAGCTCTCCGGCTCCTCGCGGCCCCTTCACCGGGCCAGAATGATGGAGTCCTTCTTTCGGACGGGGGGAAAGGCGACCGTCCCTCATCTTCCCCCCCGGATTTCCCTCTTCGGATTGACGGGAATGGCCCCCCGGGACCTTCTTTTTTTCCGGACCCTGGGCGAGGCAGATCTTTGCGACGTCCATCTCTACTTTCTGAATCCCTGCGAGGAATACTGGGGCGATATCGTTCCTTCACGGGTGAAGGAGCGGGCTTTGCCGGAAAAAAAGGCCATCCTGGAGACGGGAGCCCCCCTGCTGTCCTCCTGGGGAGAGCCCTTCCGGAATCTCCACCAGAGTCTCGCCGATCTCCCGCTCACGAGCCGCCTCTTCCCATCCGCCCCTCCCACCCTTCTCGGCTCTCTTCAGGATGACCTCCGGACCCTCTCGGACCGGGGAGCCCTCATTCGGGAATGCGCTCTGGAGAGAAGGGTCGTCCCCCTGCGGGACCGCTCCCTCGAGGTGATTTCCTGTTCGAGTCCGGTCCGGGAAGTCGAGATGCTGAAGGATCGACTGCTTGCCCTTTTTTCGGAAATGCCCGGACTCTCCCCTGAAGATGTGGTGGTCCTGGCTCCCGATATCGGACGGTATGCGGGAATCATTCGGTCGGTTTTCGGGGAGGAGCCAGGAGGGGAATCCGGCAAAGAGCGCGAACCGGAGATCCCCTTCGTCATCTCCGACCGAAGGGAGCTGCTCGAGGAGCCGGCCTTCGAGGCCCTTTTGCTTCTTCTCCGTCTCCCCCGAATGAGGCTCACGGCTCCCCTGGCCTTTCGCCTCCTGTCCGTTCCCCTTATCGCCGAAAAGTTCGGACTCGCCGGCATCCGTCCACGCAGACTTCAGGAGATTCTTTGGGACTCCGGCTTCCGGTGGGGACTGAGCGGATCGGACCGCCCCTCTCCTTACGCCGGCCGGAAGGAGCAGAGTCTCGTGGAGGGACGCGACCGGATTCTTCTGGGGTACGCCTGTGGAGAAGAGGCGCTTCCGAAGGCCTTTTTCCTGTCCCCTCTCGCCCTCCCGGAGGATCGGGAAGGCGAGATTGCCGGAGGAATCGCCCGCTTCTCGGAAGCGCTCGAGGATCTCCTCGTCCGTCTTTCCGGGGTCCGGCCGGCGTCGGAATGGCCCCTCCTGCTTCGTGAACTCCTCGACACCTTTTTTCGGCTCGATTCCTCCAGATCCGTGGATCGGGCGCTTGCCGCTCTGCCGGACCGGCTGGCCCGGGATTTTACGGAGGCGGGAGCCTCCATGACGCTTTCCTCCGCGGTCCTGTCCAGACATCTGGAAAAAATGGCCGGGGCGGGTGACGGAAAGGACCGCTTTCTTTCCGGGGGAGTGACCTTCGGCCGCATGGTTCCTCTCCGCTCCATCCCCTTTCGCGTGGTCTGCCTGCTGGGAATGAACGATGCCGACTTTCCGAGGCCAAGCTGGCCTCCGAGCTTCGACTGGCTGGCCTCCCATCCCGAACCGGGCGACCGGTCTGTCCGGGAGGATGACAGGACTCTTTTCCTGGAGGCACTCCTTTCGGCCCGGGACATCCTGTGGATCAGCTACGTGGGAATCGAGATCCGGGACGGGAGCCATCGGGAGCCTTCCGTGCTGGTCCGGCAACTGATGGACCAGGTCGCCGAAGGGTTTGAAGGCGAGAACGGTCCCATTCTTTCCCAGATCACCCTCGAAGCGCCCCTCGATCCGCTTTCTCCGGACCACTACTCCCGGGAGACGGACCCCCGCCTCCGAAGCTATTCCCGGCCCTGGCGAAGGGCTTTGGAAAACACCCGAAGGCGGCCTTCCGCCGATCCCGTCTTTTTCGATCCCTCCCTCTCCTGGGGCCCCGCTGAGCCGAAGGACACCCAGGGGGGAGCGGAAGGGGTCTCGATCCCCGATCTCCGCTCATTCATCCGGGATCCCGCCCGCCATTTTCTTGTGCGCCAGATGGGGTTTCCCCCTTCGGAGCGACCCTTGAGGCTC
>DAIBSV010000163.1 GCA_027415455.1 Nitrospirota bacterium
GAGTCTTGGCCGGGGTCTACCATATCCAGAACGCGAACGCTTACCATTCGCGGCTGAAAGAGTGGATGCGACGATTCCACGGGGTGGCGACCAAATACCTGGACCACTATCTGGGCTGGCGTCGCATGATCGAGACATTCGGATAGCATCTCAACTCCACGCTGTTGTTGACTTTATCCCTCGGCCGCCATAGACTGCAACACGAATTGGCAACATAGCCTTAATTAATAAATCTTGATCTGTTGGACGACCACCCCGCATATCCTCACTTTCTTCCCTGTCACTTCCAGAATGGGATAGCGGTTATTGACTGGTTTAAGATATTTTCTGGATCCGTCCAGGATCAGTTGTTTGAAGGTGGCTTCTTCGTCGTCTTCGACATAGACCACCACATAAGACCCGTGAATCGCTTTTTTCCCGGGATCCACAATGAGAGTGCATCCCTCGGGAAATTCCGGTTCCATCGAATCCCCTTTTACCTGTACCGCAAATGCATCCTTCCCCACGCCAATGTTGGTAAGGATCCGTTCTTCTCCCCCCTTGCCCGAGAAAGAATCGGTCGCAAGACTTTCGCCGGAATCGGCATATTTAGGCCAGAAGACGGCCCGGGTCCAGGAGATAAGGGGGACTAAGATTAGTTTCTGAGGTGAGGATTGAAAGTCGGCATCAAAATTCCTTGTCGGCTCCTCTTTTAAAAATTCGTCCAGGGACATTCCAAACACGGAAGCGATTTTCTGGAGATTTCCCATTTCGGGAGTCCGAGTCCCTTTGATCCAGGAATTGATGGTCGAGACGGATACACCGACCCTCTCGGCCAGTTCTTCCTGGGTCCATTTCTTTCCTCTCCTCAAAGATTCCAATTTTCTGCGCCAGTTCATTTAAATATTCTCACACATCATAAGAAACGATTCACTGTTACATGAAGTGGACAGTCTTGATTCTTTTTTTCACATGGTGTAAAACAAGCCCTATGCATCCTCTCATACGTTACCGAAAGAAAATAAAGATTTCCCAGGGAGGCCTGGCGGCATTGCTGGGAGTGGCCCAATCCACTCTTTGCACGTATGAACTCCGCCGTCGGTTCCCGACCCTTGAAAGGGCCATTGGTATCGAGGAAGTCACCGGCCAGGAAGTGCGGGCTCTCGATCTGATCAATCCGAAGAAAAAAAGGGAAATAGAGTCGATCAAGGAGGGCGACGCATGATCTCCCATCGACCGATCGGCGATCTCCGGAATAGATCCCTCTCAGTCAGTGGTTCGGGCAATCCAGTCCGTCGAGGAAAGCGGTCAGGAGAAAAATGATGGTCTCCCTGACCTGGATCAAGATAGTCACAACCATCTTCGACGACGAGAAAATCAAACTCATCGATTCGCTGCCGGATCGGGACGCCCTCCTGGTCATCTGGTTCAAGATTCTCTGCCAGGCGGGAAAATCAGGGTGTGGCGGCACGCTCGTCCTTGCGGACCGGATTCCCCTGACAGAAGAAATGCTGTCCCCCGTTTTCAACAGGCATCTCAATACGGTCCGGCTGGCCCTCAAGACCTTTCAGAAATTCGGGATAATCGAAATCACGGAAGAAAGGATCGTCTCTATCCCGGGGAATGATCGTCATGTCGATTGACCGGATCCCCGGAAGGAGGAGCCATCGATGAAATCGTTCCATAAGGTCCTGTCGGCGGAGGAGATCGCCCAGTCCCTGGGCGGAAAGCGCACCGGGTCCGGCTGGATCGTCCGATGTCCCGCCCACGAAGACAGAAACCCCAGCCTCTCCCTCTCCGACGGAAAATCCGGTCCTCTCTGGCACTGCCACGCCGGATGCTCCCAGGATGCCGTGACGGCGGCCCTCCGCGAGAAGGGGATCCTGTCTTCCGGAATCGGTCGCAAGGACGAAGGCTGTCGGCCGAAACCCTTCGAAAAACCCGAGGACTCCTCCACCGGAAAGACCCCGTCCGTGTTCGCGTCCCTCGATTCAGTCGTCTCGTTCCTCACGAAGACCCGCCCGGGACGCCGACCGTTTACGACTACCCCCCGGGTCCACCGGGGATCCCCTGGGGGACCCTCCGGATCGACTTCTCCGACGGAGGAAAGACCTTCCGCCCCTTTCAGAGGACTTCCCAGGGGGTGGTCCTCGCCTCCCCTCCGGGTTCCCGTCCGCTCTTCCGTGCCGACCGGTTCGATTCCACATCTCCCGTGTACGTCGTGGAAGGCGAAAAGTGCGTCCTGGCCCTGGAGAGCCTCGGCCTCCAGGCGACAACCTCCGCCCACGGCGCGGAATCTGCCAAAAAGTCCGACTGGTCCCCGCTCTCCGGGTGCACCTGCATCCTTTGGCCGGACAATGACGAGCCGGGACAGAAATACGGGAGGACGGTGTCGGGGATTTTGCGGACCATCGGAGCGACGGTCCGCAAAATCGACGTCACACGACTGAGCCTTCCGCCGGGAGGCGACGCGGACGACTGGGTCCGGGGAGGAGGCAAAGCCGAAGCCCTGACGGATCTGGTCGGGGACGATCCTCCCCCGGACTGGAAGGAGCACCTGATCCTCACCGACCGACGGAAACCGGCCGTCAACGACTACAACCTGATCGCCATCCTCGCGAACGATGAAGACTTCTCCGGACGACTCAGATACAACGCCTTCGACAAGGACCTCTACATCGACGCCCAACCGCTCTCGACCGTCGAGCTGACGAAAATGGCCGCGCGCATCGAAAAAAAATACGGCCTCGGCCAGATCGGAGACGGAATCTTCGGGCGGGCCGTCGAGGCCGCTGCCCATCAAAACCTCTTCCATCCCGTCCGGGATTGGCTCGACTCCCTCGATTGGGACGGCGTGGAAAGGGTCCCCGACTTTTTTCCGGAGATGTTCGGCCCCGAACCGTCCGACTACCTCCGGACCGTCTCGAAGAACCTTTTTGTCGCGGCCGTAGCGCGAGCCTTTTGTCCCGGGAGCAAGTTCGACCACATGGTCATCCTCGAAGGCCCCCAGGGAATCCGGAAATCCACCGCCCTCTTCGCCCTCTTCGGGGAGGACTGGACTGCGGAGATGAAGGCGTCCCCCGACGACAAGGACTTCGACCAGACCCTCCAGGGGCTCTGGTGCGTCGAGTTTGCCGAGCTCTCCGCCTTCGGGCGAAGCGACGCGGCCCGGATCAAGCTCCAGCTCTCGGTCCGGGAGGATTACATCCGGCTCCCTTACGCCCGACGGTTCCAGCGGTTCCCGAGACAGTGCGTCTTCATCGGGACCACGAACGACGACCACTACCTCAAGGATCCCTCGGGGGGCCGACGCTTCTGGCCCGTCCGATGCGTCTTTGCGGACCTGGAGCGGATCCGGCGGGACCGGGAGCAGCTCTGGGCCGAGGCCGTTCACCGGTACCGGAGGAAGGAGACCTGGTGGGAGATCCCTCCAGAGGCCGGAGACGTCCAGTTTTCCCGCTACCAATTCGACAGCTGGGAGGAAATCATAGAGCCCTGGCTTCGGAACCTTTTCCCCAGGGAGACGACCACGACACGGATCCTCGAGGATTGTCTCGGCATCGAACGGGGCCGCCACGGCCGCTCGGAGCAGATGCGGGTCGGCGCCGTCCTCAAACGCCTGGGATGGGAGCGTGTCCGCTGCCGGACGCCGGAGGGACTTCAATGGAAATATGTCCCTGTTCCCACCTTTGTGGTGGGAACAGGTGGGAACAAGGTGGGAACACCCAATATCTGCGCCACTGTTCCCACTGTTCCCACTGAAATGGGTCGCGCATATGGGAAACACCCCCTCTCCCCCGGTCCGCAGGAGAGACCCGGTGTTTCCATACGTACGGAGAAGTCTTCATCGTTCGCGAGGATGGCGATCAGGT
>DAIBSV010000164.1 GCA_027415455.1 Nitrospirota bacterium
CCGGACGCGGGACGGGCGGTCCTACCGGATCCAGGCATTACCCTCGAAAATCCCGGAGGGCGGCGCGATCGCGGTCGCCCTGGTCCTGGTCTCATCCTCCGACCGGACCTTCTTCACCAAGGTGCATCTTCCGATGGGCCGGACCATCCGGATATTTCTGCCTTCGATCTGCAGGGGATCCGTATAACAGAAATCATTACGAGAACTTTCCGGGTCTTGGATGTGCCCAGAGCGGAAATTGTCAGCTTTTTCGAATTGTACGAATCCCATCAGGTTGCGGTCTTTTTATCTATCCTGATTACCTATGAAAGTTAAACTTGTGTGTGTTCTGATTTTTCTAGGATTGACAGGGATTTCCCTCCCGGAGTGATCGTGTTCTGACATCGGGGGGAATTCAGAATGGGTCGCGTTTCCCATACTTCAAAAAAGACAATTCGTTTATGGGCCATACCTTGTGGTCCTGGAAAGACATCTTCCCCATTATCTGTATCTGTCCGAATTCTGCTATCGTTTCAACCGACGCTCCCGACTGGAGACTCTGTCCGGGAGCGGTTTCAAAACCATATATTGATACCGTACATCATTGTGGTGACGGGTCCGATATAAGAAGCGGCCATCGATTCGTAGGAAAGGTTTCCGTAGAACTCGAACCGAGGTGTGATCTGTAACGACAGTCCCCCGTCAACCTGTAATCCGGTCATCGAATTGAGATTTCCGAATCTTCCGTAAATTCCTCCAGCCTGACCGTTCAGGACAAGAATATGACCGATCTGGTCAAGTGTTGAAAGTCCCGCAGACCAGAAGTCCGACGATTGGAGAACAGGGACCAGTGTTCCCGGATCGGGGACGAGAGCGGCAAATCCCTGGCTGTCGTATCCTGCGACCAGATGAAGGTCGGGCCAATCGAGGAACTCCCAATCTAGGGTGACCAACGAGTTGTGGTTGTATCCGAACGGGGTTTGGGATCCGTGAAGGGTGTCGTAGGTGAATTCGTAAGTCCCCGACAGGGACAACCTCTTGACGACATTCCATGTCGTCGTCATCAACGCACCGGAATGGAGTCCGCCCAAAAGGAGCGCTTGCCCGTAACTGCTCCATGGGAGTTGATACCATCCTTGGGCGTCAATCAGAATCGGTCCGATGGGAACATCGGCGTGGGTGTACAGTCCTGCATCGTTCAGCCCTCCTCCGTTGGTGTTTCCCGCATCCAGAAGATACTCGATATCGTCGGGGCCCTCTCCATCTACACCGGCGTAAGTATAGGAGGAGAGCGCCGTTCCCTGGGCGCTCGCCGATCCGAGATATTCGTTCGTTCCAGCCTGGAAGTGAACGATACCCCCCTGAAGGGGAGTTTCTACGGCAATTCCAGACTCGAACGAACCCCCTCCCGAATAGAGAAGATCGACATTGGTGAGTCGCAGATGATAGGCGTCGTTTTCAAGGGAATACGTCTTCGCGGTCTGGGAAGGCGGAGGAATGATCTGCTGAAAATTTGTATTCTGGTCATAAGTGCTTGGCGGAGGAATGGAAAGAGCCAGTTCTTCCAGGACTTTCTCGTCTTCCCTTGCTTTTTTCATTTCCGACGAATTTTCGGAGGATCGTCTTTCGGATGGAGATTCCATCCCGACGGAACTCCTTGGATAAGGCGAGAACTCGTTCACTCGGGACTTTTTTCCCGAGAGAAATGCCTT
This sequence comes from Nitrospirota bacterium, assembly GCA_027415455.1. The sequence goes on from DAIBSV010000164.1 coordinate 1,692, forward strand.
AGCTCTTTTTCTCTCTTTCTCGATTAGAGCGTTAACCTCTTTAGCCTGTATTCGCCCAGCGAACTCATATCCCCGATATATCCCGTAAGATTCCGTTGGTCTGGTTTCAAGGAGCGAATCAGTCCTTGCCGACTTTCCGCCCGGTCCTTCCGTTGCGGGGAGTTCCTGCCTGTCGGAGTATTGGCTGCTCTGGTCGTTGATTTCGCTGAGAAGACCTTCGTGTTGTCGGAAGGCGATTTTCTGGAAAAGGTCGAAAAGGATGATCTTGGCGATAAACAAATTTCCCCGCTCCATCTCGAGTTCGGCTTTCATCCTGAGCAAGGTCGTGTCGGAAGGAAATTTCTCGAGTCCCATGTCGATGATACGGAGCCCCTCTTCGGGGAGGTTGAATTTTCTTGCGGTGCGCCCGCCAATGATGTAAGCCTTTCTGATCTCCGGGTGTTTTCGGACGTATCGTTCGATGGCGCGCTCTGCGGAAGGATATTCTTTCTTGTCGAGGAAGTATTCGACTTTGATCCAATCCTTGTCGATTTCTTCCCCATGGGCAGTCCGTTTTTCAAATTGAAGGCACATCAATGTCGAAAAGAAGACCAAAAATAATAATGTTTTTGAAAGGGCGGACATCAGAAACATCATGAGGAGGCGAGAAATAGCGCAAGATCTTTGCAGTTTCGGATCCTTCGGAAATTATGGGGCCAAGAGGGAGATCTATCATCCGGTGGGAAAAGCGGCCGGAAAACCTGATGAAGACCGTTCATTCGGGACAAACGCATGGAATTAAAGCATTGCCTCGCACCGAGAGCACATATCGATTTTCCACTCTATCAATATGTATGGGGCTTTCCGTTGCGGACGGACCGAACGGCTCTTTGGAAGAATAAAGTCGTTTGGGCCTCCCAGGAGGCCCAAACGGAGACTAAAAAAGAATAACGTCATCCTCAGTCAGGACGAAACTCCCTTACAGACGAACGTGATTGTGCATGCGGGCATGGAATCCCATGAGATGATGCGCAGAAAGACTGGATGCGACATTGGCGCTGAACGCCTTCTTGATGTCCCCAGAAGCGGATTTCGTGACGGTGTCGGCGGTTGAGGCTACGGTTCCGGTCGCGCCGGATGCAGTCGAGGCGAGAGAACCCACGGTTCCGTTCACGACCTTTCCGACGTCCCCCACAACGCCCCCTACAAGTCCGGCCACCGCTCCGACATCCCCGACGACGGGAACAACGACCCCGTTCACCAGATCCGGAACCAGAGTATGGACTGTTCCGGAAACAGTGCCCAATAGGGTATTGTCGAGATGCGCCAGCGAGTAGACGGTGCTTCCGACTGTGTAGTTCACCACGGGAAGAAGAGCGTTAAGCTCTGAGGGAACGACCTTGAGAGTTCCATTGACGACGCCGAGCAGACTTCCAACTTCTCCATTGACGATGCCGAGCAATCCGCCGACTTCTCCGGTAACGAGTCCGAGGGTTCCACCCAGCAGGGAGGGTGCTCCTCCGGTCGTCGATGCGTAGACGTTTTTTGTAAAGACCATTCCAGACAGAACCAGTGCCGCACAGACAAGAGTCATCATTGAACGGAGCGATTTCATGAGCGTCCTTTCTTTTTGTTGGTTGATGACTTAATGGCCGATTCCATACCGGCCGTTATTATTCCGCACCCCGGAAAACTCTGGGTGCGGAATTCGGTGATCGATATTCGATATTAAGGACCGCTTGTCAGGAGCATCCTTGGCGAGCCAGTTGGCCCAAGCAGGGCCGCATCGAAATTCAATGCTCTGTTTTCTGATCATGTAGCGATCTCTCGGGTCGCGGAAATCGCTCAAAGCGGTATTGGAATTTTTCAATCCCAACGGAAGGGAATTGCGCCAAATTCAATATCGCCTTTCTCACGAAAGCCCGGAGATCAAGCCCTGGGGGCCGTCCCCTGGCGCGGTGGTCGGATATGGATCATAAGTCGGTTCTTAACCCCGAACGACTTCTAAGGAATATCCTCCCCACGGAAATAATGACTTTGCTCCGATCTTGCAGAAAAGCAATAAATAATTTTTTTACTATTTTAAATATTTATTAATTCTCCCCATTAATCCGAATGCTATTATAATGGATAAAAAAAATAAGTC
>DAIBSV010000165.1 GCA_027415455.1 Nitrospirota bacterium
GCTGTGCGTCGTCTTTTCCTGCACGATCGAGTTCGACCCGATCGTGACCGCAGTGATCACCGGCACGAACAGGAGCAGGTCGAGCGACAGCGAAGCCCCGGAGATGTACGAGGCCACTAAGGCCGCGCGAGAGCTCGTGGTCGTCAGGGAACGCGCGATCGCACTTCCGATCCCCTCGAGCAGGAATAGGACCGGGAAGACAAACAGCGAAATGAACACCGAACGGTTCGAGCGCAGTTCAGCGAAGTCTTTGCGAAAGAGCTCGCGGACGCGGTTAACCTTCACGAACCCGCTCCGGCGCTGTTGCGCGCCTCGTCGACCAACTTTAGATACACATCTTCCAAGGTGTGTTCCGTTGGGGTAACGTACTGGAGCCGCAAGCCCGCCCCTACCAATGCGGAAATCACGTCGGGGAGCTCGTTCTCCGGCTCGGCAAGCTCAAGCATCAGAGTTGGCGGCTCCCACGAAGCATCGACAACCCCGGGGAGGGAGCGGACCCGGTCGAGGACCGATGGACTACCGTTCTGCAAGCGGATCCCGACCCGCGAGTGAAAGAGGCGTGATTTCAGGTCGGAGGGGGTATCGAGGGCGAGGAGTCGAGAACGGATCACTGCGACCCGGTCGCTCAGTCGATCGGCGTCGTCCAGGTTGTGTGTGGATACGATCACGGTCCGGCCCCGTCGGCGCTGCTCGACGAGGAAGTCCCGCGTCGATTTCGCCGCCTCCGGATCGAGGCCGGAGAGCGGCTCGTCGAGGATCAGGCACTCCGGGTCGTGCAGAAGGGCGCGCACGATCGCGACCTTCTGCTTCATTCCCTTCGAGTACGTCGCCACTTTCTCGTCGCGCCGGTCCCAGATGTCGAACACGCTAAGCAACTCCCGCGCGCGTTCATGGATCGTCGTGTCGCTCAGGCCGTGCATTCGGCCGTAGAAGCGGAGGTTCTCCATCGCCGACAGGCTTTCGTAGAGCCCGGGAACCTCGGGCAATAGTCCGATGGCGTTGTGGATCCTCTCCATTTGGGAGGGGTCTGTGCTGACCATGCCGAGGATCCGTACCTCACCGGAGGTGGGGTAGATCAGGCCCGAGAGCAGACGGATCGTCGTTGTCTTCCCGGCTCCGTTCGGCCCGAGCAGGCTGAAGATCTCCCCGCGACGCACCGAGAACGTGATGTGATCCACCGCCGGGGAACCGGAGCGGAACGATCGCGTGAGGTTGGTGACCGTAACGAAGTCCGACACTCAAGCGCCCCCCGTGAGCGACCTGACGCCCCTGCGGACGCACGATCCCCATTAATGTAGCGCATTCTTGAAGCCCCGCACACGCGCTATATCGCTGAGAGGACATGCCCTCGAACATGAGCTTGCGGGCGAGGGACCTAATGGATCCGACGGTCCTCACGGTAGGCATCCAGAACGACGTGCTGAGTTGCGTGCGATTGATGGTTGACCACGGCCAGGGATATGCCGTGATCGCCGGCGGCGACCACCCGATTAGCGGGATCGTGACCGAACACGATATTCTCGAGAAGGTGGTGGCCCTCGAGCAGGATCCGTCCAAGATTCAGGTAGGAGCCATCGCGTCGCACCCGGTCCTGACGTGCCGTCCCGATCTCCCAATGGACGAGGTAGCTGCCATGATGGCGGAGCACCGTATCCGCCGTATTGTAGTGGCCGAGGGAGAGCACGTGATCGGAATCATCACGGCGCGGTCCGTCCTCGCGATGTTCCATCAGTTCGTTGACGAGATCGCGACCGAGGCGTCGGCGGGCACGCCATCCCCAACGCGGGCGGGCACGAAGTAATCGGTAGCGCTGACCCGTCTCGGCGCAGGGCGACGGATCGATGGGTCGCCATCCGTTCCGGGAGTTTAGGTCGTCAGGGTAATGGAGTACAAGTGGCTCGCCCTCTCCAACACGACGATCGCCACCCTGATGGCCTCGATCGACACGAACATCGTTCTCATCGCGCTTCCCACAATCGGCCGGGAACTCCCGGGTTCTTCGGCGACGACGCTGCTGTGGATCTTGCTGGGTTACTCCCTCATCACGGCCGTCGTATTGCTAAGCTTCGGCCGCCTGTCCGACATATTCGGCCGCGTCCGGCTCTACGTCCTAGGGTTCGCGATCTTTACGGTCGGTTCGCTAATCTGTGGCTTCTCGACAAGCGGGACCGAACTGGTCGGTTTCCGGATGGTCCAGGCAATAGGCGCAGGGTTTCTCTTCTCGAATTCCGCCGCGATTCTTACCGACGCGTTCCCGCCGGGAGAGCGCGGACGGGCGCTCGGGACCAACCAAGTGTCCATCGTGGTCGGCTCCGTCGCGGGTCTGGTGCTCGGAGGGGTAATCACGTCTACGATCGGCTGGCAATGGATCTTCTTCGTGAACGTCCCGATCGGAGCGGTCGCGACCTACCGAGCCTACACGGATCTCCACGAGATTCAGAAGCCCGCGCGCGGCGAGCCGATCGATTGGGTAGGGAACCTCGTCTTCGGAGGGGGGCTGGCGCTCGTCCTCGTGGCGTTGACGTTCGGGTCCTTGGGAGAGTGGACCACCACGGAAATGGTCGCGGGCCTGGTCCTGGGGGTCGTCCTGATCCTCGCGTTCGTCTTCATAGAGATGCGGGTGAAGTTCCCGATGCTCGACTTAGATCTGTTCCGGAATGCTCAGTTCACCGACACCTCGATGGCGGCTTTCCTGAATGCCATCGGACGAGGCGCGTTCACGTTCGTGATGGTCTTCTATCTTCAGGGACCTCCGGTCTACCTAAGCCCTTTCACCGCCGGTCTGTTCCTTATCCCGGTTTCGGCATCGCTAGCCGTCGTTGGACCGCTGAGCGGGATATTCTCCGACAAGTACGGTCGGCGTTGGTTCACGATCGGAGGGCTCATCATTACCGCCGGGGGCTTTCTCTGGTTGACCACGATCCCGTCCGCGGCGCCCCTCGCATTGCTGCTGCCACCCTTCATTTTCCTAGGAGCCGGCATGGGGCTGTTCGCATCGCCGAACCGAGCAGCCATGATGAGCGCCGTGCGGGTGGAACGGCGGGGAGTCGCTTCGGGCATGGGAACGACTCTATTGAATACGGGGTCCACGATCAGCCTCGGGATCACGCTCGCGATCATGTCCCGCATCCTACCCCTTCCCTCGCTCGAAGCGATCCTTCTTGGAAATCGGGCAGCTGTGGGTCCGAACGCCGCCGCGCAGTACCTCGAGGGGGTCCATGCGACGTTCCTCATCTCCGCGATCCTGGTGCTCATAGCGTTGGGGTTGCTGGTCTTCCGAGCTCGCCACCATAGCCGCAGCTCGGCCAAAGAAGTGCCGGTCGAGATCACCGAAGGCGGATGAAACCGTTACGTACGATCTTCGTTACCCAGTCCAAAATAAATAGGGGCTATCTAATATACCGTCGACCCCTTGTCCCATCGATGGAGCCATTGATGGAACTCAGCCGACGACAGGTCGATGCGCTCCGCGGCGTTCAGCGAAACGAGACGGCGGAGCGCGGAGCGCCGCTGAAGTCGATCGCAACGTACCTACGGGTCCAGCCGCCGACCGCCCTCGACCACGTGACCGTCCTCGAGCATCTCGGACTCATCGAACGATACCGAGGCAAGAGCCGGCTCACACCCCGAGGGAGGGAGTGCCTCATAGATTACCTTCGCCATCACAGGGTGGCCGAGAGCCTGTTCCAAAGGGCCGGACTCGACGCCCAGGAGACGTGCCGCGCGGCCCGAGAAATCGACCTGGCCCTTTCGCACAAAGTAGTCGAGCGTATCTACGAGGCACAGGGTAGCCCCGCCGAGTGCCCGCATG
>DAIBSV010000166.1 GCA_027415455.1 Nitrospirota bacterium
GGTGAAATCGCTTTCGGAAACCAGACGGATATTCGAACTTTTTTTTCTGCTCGAGTACATAGCCCACACTACCAAAAAGAGGACGGCTGTTCAAGTCCGGGACGCGACCTCCCCTCCCGATCCTACGGCAGGAGTGACGTCTTCCTCCCCCTTGTCCAGGGGGAAAAGGACGATGACCTCCCCTCCCGGTCCGTCTCCGAGATGAATGGCCCCTCCGAGGTCCTCGGCGATCTTCTTGCAGACGGCGAGTCCGAGCCCCGTTCCGGACGGTTTGGTCGTGAAGAAGGGATCAAAAACGCGGGACCGGAGAGAGTGGGGAATGCCGGGGCCCGAATCGCGGAAGCCTATCTGGACTCCAGACCCCGTTCGCTCGGCACGGACAACGATCTTCCCTCCGTCTCCTGCCGCATCAAGAGCATTTTCGAAAAGATTTAAAAAGAGGCTCTGGAGTGCGTCAGAATCCCCCCTGACCTCCAAAGGCCTCCCTCCGGGCTCCATCTCCATGCGAACCTCGACCCCGGTTGCCCGGAGCCGGGGTTGCACCAGCCGCTCCATCTCTGCCAGAAGGGGTTCGATCCTGATCCTGTCCCGGGGGGTCTCCGAGCGGCGCGACAGAGAGAGAAGCTTCCGGATGGCTTTGATCATCCTGTCCGCCTGTCCTGATATGATCCGCAGGGAGGACTCGATCGAAGGGGGAAGGTTGGTCTCCTCCAGAAGGAGTTCAAGATGGCCGGCGATCGAATGCAGGGGATTTCCAAGCTCATGGGCCACGACCGCCATTCCTTCCCCGATCGCCGCCCTTCGCTCAAGCTCCGCGAGACGCCGCTGCAAAAAGTACATCGCCTCGTTCGTTTCCGCCAGGGCCTGATTCTTGGCTTGAAGCTCCCGGGTTTTCTCCAGAATTCTGTCCTGAAGACCTGCGTTCAGGCGGCGAACCTCCGCCAGCAGAAGCTCTTTTTCCCGGGTTCTCTCCCGGAGCATGTCCACCATCCGGTTGAAGGAGTCTCCCGTCCGCTGGATTTCGGAAGACCCTAAAGAAGAGAATTCCCGGCTCAGATCTCCCTCGCCGACCTCCCTCATCGCCCGTTCGAGATCCCTCGTCGGATCGATCAGCCATCGCTTGAGAGCGAAGCTCAGACCTCCCATCAGCAGCAGAAAACCGGCCAGGAGGATGAACGCCATTCTCTCCTTTTCCTGCCGGACCAACGCGTCGATCTCATAGTAGGAAAGCCGGATTCCCACCGTTCCCAGGATCTGATTATTATGACGGAACGGAACCACCACATAGATGGCATCCCTCTTCGAGCGTTCCCGAACGGACACCCAGGGTCTGTGTTCCATACCAACGGCATCGTGTGCCGCCCGTTCTTCGGGAGACATCGGCGTGCCCGATGTCGATACAATATGGGGCAGTCCCGTCTGGCGGGACAAAAGATCGACCCGTGTGACGTTGTGCCGGATGGCAAGCACAGCCGACATCTCCCGTCGGATCGCCACGAGTTCCCGGACATGGGCCCACTGGTTGGCGGGGGATGGCACGGTGGCAGAGAGGAACTGGTCCGCCTCGTGGCGCATGTCGACTCCGAATGCGAATTCCTGGGCGACCAGGCGCCCTTCCCGGGAGAGGATCTTGAAGGCATTGTGGCGGACGAGAAACTCGTCCACCGCCCCCAGGATTCCCACCAGCCCCACGATGAGGACCGCGACGACCAGCGCCAGAATCGTCCTGATCCCGGGCGTTCTCGATTGCCAGGGATTCACGGAATTTCCCCCGCCGGGGCAGAGGCATGCTCAAGGCGGTAGAGAGCATAATGCCGTGCAGATTCCCGGATCCACGTGCGCTCCTCGGCCGTCAACTCACGTCGGACCCGGCAGGGAGAACCGAAGGCCAGATGCCCCGACGGAATCACCGTTCCTTCCGTCACCAGGGATCCCGCCCCGATGATGACGTCTTCCCCGACATGCGCCCCATCCATGACGATCGCTCCCATACCGACCAGGATCCTGTTTTCCAATGTGGCGCCATGAAGAATCACCCGATGGCCAACCGTCACCTCGTCCCCGACCGTCAGAGAGTACCGGGCCCTTGTCACATGGAGGACAGACAGGTCCTGCACATTGGTACGGGCCCCGATCCGGATGCGATGGACATCTCCCCTCACCACCGCCCCATACCAGATTCCCGACTCCGCACCGATCGTGACATCCCCAACGATGACCGCATTCTCCGCGATCCATGCCGACGGGTCGATGACCGGCCAGATCCCCTTCCAGGACTTGATCATCGATACTGCGCTCCTTCTTGAGACAATCTTAACATTGATCTCCTATGCTGATTGGGAGACAATTTCCCCATCAAGTCTAACGCAATTTTCGGGATTCGTCCCGATTCATGAACCGGCCCTCGAGGCGCATGCCATGTCCTGCCAGGACATGACCTTATTGGGAGACCCCATCACAAGTCTCCTGATCATTCTCCGGGAGATGTCCCCTATGCTCAAGATCCGACCTTTCCTCCTCTCTTTCCTTCTCGTCCTCGGCTCCTGTGGTTTCTATTCCGCATCGGGGACGGACAACCGGCAGGGACAGTACCTGATCAATACCCGCTCCCTTCCGAACTATGTCAAGACCATTCCCGTTCCAAGCGATCCCCGGGATCTCGTCGTGGTCAAGGAGGTCCGCCTGGAGACGAAACACCGCCTCTCCCCCATGGATTTCATTTACCAGTCCAAACCCCGCCCCTACCATGGGCGACTTTACCTGATGGATTTCCGCCGGAGACGCCTCTATGCCGAAAACACCCCCGAGAGGCCCTACCGGTGGATCCGTCCAATCGGGGGCCGTCCCTACCGCTATCTCTATACGGGAAAGTTCGTCGCCCTCCGGAAGGACTGGCAGGCGGAAAAGGAATGGGAAGCCCAACAGGCCCTGAAAAAGGAAAAGAAAAAGGCACGGGAAAGTGCCCGGGGACACATCGTCGCTCTTCCTCCCTCTCCGTCTCATGGACCCCTCGGAGGCGCCGTGATCCAGCAGGACGAAAATTCCATGACGGAGATGCTCCCCTCGGGTGCCTACGTCTTCCATCCGAAGAGCGAACTCGAGGCCGCCGGTTACCATTACTCCAAAGCCTCTGGGTGGACGAAAACACCCTGATTCGTTCTTCCCCCCGGGGAGTCCCCTTCCAGACTCCCCGCTTACTCCCCTCTTCTGTGACACGCGCGTCACAGGGTCTTGAATCGGACGTCATCGCCTTGCGGGATCATGTCCAAGTTGAAGATTCATTTGGAACAAACACCTCCATCCGGAGACTCGCATGCACCAGGAACGAACCCAGGACGATGTCGCGCGTCTTCTCATGGAGCGGTATGGCCCGCAATGGTTTTTCTGGACGGAGATCACACCGAGGCTTCGAATGGTCGGAGAAAAAGAGCGTTCCCAGAAGAGGGCGGTCAGGGATCCCTCCCCCTGGCTTGCTGCCATCCGCCAAAGGTCTGCCCCAGGCGTCTCCCGCTACCAGCCGGGGATCCTTCCGGGAAGCGTATCACGCATCTCCCTTGTCGCGCAGGATGCTCTCACCAGAAGACACGGTCTGGGGCTCAGACCCCGGTCACCTTCGGGTCTTTTTGCCGAGACATTGTAAGACAGGGAAAATTCTTCCGGACTTCGACGGAGATTGCGGGACCTTTCGCACCTGCCCTTCTGACCCCGAATCCGGCGGATGGAGTCGACTCCGGTTGAGAGCTGTCGTATAATGAAAAAGCGCGCCCGAATCGGAAATGCCCGGCACGCGGAATTCTTTATGGTTT
>DAIBSV010000167.1 GCA_027415455.1 Nitrospirota bacterium
AAATGTGCTGACGGGTGTGAATGGTCTGTCCGCCGGCTCTATCGATTTGGCATCCCTCTTTGGAGACTTCATCCCATCTCTTGAGAACCTGACGATTGATGCCACGAATTCCAACACGAGTGCGGAAACGGTGACGGTCGATTTGTACGGCTGGCTCTATCCGTCCTACGAGACGGTGAACGTGAAGGTCGGAGGGTAAGAAATGGCAAAGCTCACGTCGAAGAAGAGAAAAAGTCTCCCCAAATCGGAGTTTGGTCTTCCCGGCCGACGGGCCTATCCGATGCCGGACAAGGCGCATGCGGCCAATGCCAAGGCCCGCGCCACGCAGATGGTGAAGAAGGGGAAGCTCTCGGCTTCCGCCAAAAAGAAGATCGACGCGAAGGCCAACCGGATCCTCGGCAAGAAGAAGTAACCGATGAACGGGGCCACCGTCCAGCAGTACGTCAACCGGGGCTACGCGAAGGCCGCGTCCCTGATCGGCAACACCTATTCGCAATATCGACCCACGGTCGCCACGGCTCCGGCCATTTCTTCGACAAACCTGGTCACGGCAAGTTTGCCGGCCTATTTCGATCCCCAGGTGAACTTCCCGGCGAACAATCCCCGGCAGTACGGAAAGGCCGCGATGAAAGCCGTCATCGACCCGACAGCGGTCCAGCCCGGCGATTACCTCGTGGGGCCGGAGCGAACCTACTTCGTGGCGTCGATCCAGGACCTCATGCCCGTTCTCGTCGTCTACGCGAACGAAACGGTCTCGATCGAGCGCACCGAGGCCAATGCGAACGTCGGATCGCTCCCCTATGGCGGCGAGCGTCCCTCGCTCATGACGCCCGTGCTGGGCGTGTGGCCCGCGTCGGTCCTCTTGAAGAGCAAGAAAGAGAAGAACCCCACCGGCCTGGGCTCCGATGTTCCCCAGACGGAGATGGAGATCCTGCTCCCCTTCGCCTCCGGCGTCTCTCCCGTGATCGAACCGGCGGACCTCCTGACGCTCTCGACGGGCATCCGCTACGCGATCGACAACGTGGAGCTCACCGACCTGGGCTATCGCCTCCGGGCCTCGATGGTGATTACGTAATGGCCGACGTCAGCGATGTCTACAACACCCTGGCCGAGTGGATCTCGACCCTCCTGTATCCGAACGGCCCGCAGAATCCGTCGGCACTGACCTACGACGGGGCTCCGGTCGCCTTCCGCGTCTATCCCGGCTGGCCGGTGACGCAGAACCTGAACGCGGATCTTGCGAGCGGCGTGGTCAACGTGAATGTCTATCCACGGCCGGAAGAGGTGAACGTCTCCACGCTCCCGTCGGACTGGGAGATCACGGACGCGCCCACCCCCACGCTGACCGCCTCTGTCTCGGGGATCTCCGTCACGATCGGAGGGACAGTCACCGCGGGCGAGGTGGTGACCATCTTCTTCGACGGCACCGCGCAGTCCATCACCGCGCAGTCCACCGATACCCTGGACACCATCGCCTCCGCCCTTGCCGCCCTCATCACCGGGGCGGCGGCCTCCGGGGCGACGGTCACGCTTCCTGCCGGCAGCTATTCCGTCTCCGCCCAGGTGACGGCTCCCGTCACGGCCATCTACGACGTGAAGGAGCAGCGCCGCACGTTCCAGATCGTCATCTGGGCTCCGTCTCCGGTTCTCCGGGATCAAGTGGCGCAGTTCATCGACCGGTATCTCGGAAACACCTACCGCATCAGCCTGCCAGACGGATCGATGATGACGCTGATGTACGAGCGCAGCCCCATGGACGACCTTCTGCAGAAAGAAGGCTGCTGGCGGCGCGATCTTTTCTACCACGTCGTCTTCGCCACCACGCAGACGCAGACGTTCGTTCCCGTCGTCAACACGACGGTCCAGACAGCCCTCTCGCCGGCGTAAGGCCGGTCGGAATCCACCCGACAGCCCCTCTCTCGAGGGGCTTTTTTATTGGAGAAAACCATGCTCATCGGTCAGGGCGTCCAGCCCGGAGCTCCCGGCGTCTATGTCGAGATCGTCCCCGCTCCCCCTCAGATCAACGGCGTCCCCACGAATCTCCTGGGCATCGTCGGGATCGCCTCCTGGGGTCCCGTCAACATGCCGAACATCATCGGGTCTGCCGCCGAACTCGTGGACACCTACGGCCCCGTCCAGAACGCGACCCACGACTTGGGAACCGCCGTCACCATCGCCATGCAGCAGGGGGCCAACGCCATCTTCGGCGTGCGCGTCACCGACGGAACCGATACGAAGGCCTCCGTCGAGCTGATGGACACGGACACCACCCCCGCCGAAGGCGCTCTCCTGACGGCCCTCTACTCCGGGACCGTGGGAAACACCATCACCGCGGCCATCACCGCCGGCGTCCAGCCGAACACGTACACCCTCACGATCACGCGCCCCGGCGTCCTGACGGAAGTCTTTGCCAATATCGGTGGAACCGGGTCGGCCTTCTGGAAGAACCTCGTGCACGCCGTCAACTCCGGTCAGGGGCCCTCTCGCGGACCCTCCCAGCTCGTCACCGCCTCCCTTCCCTCAACACAGTCGACGTATGCCCCGAACGTCACTACGACCTACACGCTGGCCGGGGGAACCAACGGGAACGCGAGCGTCACCGACACCACGCTCCTGGGCTCCGACGGGCCTCCGCGCACCGGCATGTACGCCCTCCGCGGGACTGGCTGCCAGGTGGGGATGCTGGCCGATGTGACCACGAGCTCGACCTTTACCGACCAGGTCGCCTTCGGTCTGCAGGAAGGCATCTACATGATCGGCGTCGGTCCCGGCAATCAGACGATCGCGCAGGCCATCTCGACCAAGAGCACCGCCGGAATCGGTTCTCATGCGTTCAAACTGCTTATTGGCGACTGGATCTACTGGTACGACGAGACGAATCAGGTGCAGCGCGTGGTCAGCCCGCAGGCCTTCTCCGCGGGTCTTCTCGTCAGCCTCAACCCGTCGCAGTCTTCCCTGAACAAGCAGGTCTACGGCGTGATCGCCACACAAACGTCCATCAACGGCTACCGCTACTCCTACGCCGATCTCGAACAGCTCACGCAGAACGGCATCGACCTCATCACGAACCCCATTCCGCAGGGGAATGCCTTCGGCGTCCGCATCGGCGTCAACACGAGCTTCAATGCCGTCAATCAGTTCGACAACTACACCCGGATGACGAACTTCCTGGCCGCCACCTTCAACAAGGCCACCGGAATCTTCAACGGAAAAGTCCAGACGCCGAAGCTGTGGGCGGAGGTGGAGACGACCTTCGACGACTTCCTCGCCACCCTCGAGGACCAGAATCTCATCGAGGCCTACCAGGTCACGGTTAACTCCACGAATAACCCACAGAGCCAGCAGGCGCTTGGCTTCATGAATATCCAGGTGGCTGTCACCTACTTCGGGATCGCCGCTTACATCACCGTCAGCCTCAACGGCGGAACGTCCGTCGTGATCTCCCAGTCCACCCTCGGTCAAGTCGCCTGATAGAAGGAGCCAGAAATGCCGATTGCCGGTTATTCCGTCGGACGCGACATTCTCGTGTCGATCATCTGGAACGGCCAGAACTATCCCCTTACTCAGATCGCCTCCTTCGACGCGCGCCAGGTCACGAAAGAGGTCACCGCCGAAGACCTCACCACGGGGTTCGAGCACCAGGTCAACATCCCGCAGCGGTGGGAAGGATCTCTCCGCTACGAGAGGACGGGAGGCGCGGTGGACCGCTTCATCGCCGCCTACGAACAGGCTTACTTTCAGGGCCAGAACGTCCTCAACGCCACGATGGGCGTCCAGATCAACGAACCCTCCGGGG
>DAIBSV010000168.1 GCA_027415455.1 Nitrospirota bacterium
GACTCTCCGGGCTCGGAGTGCTCGGAGGGGCGGCGGTCCCGGTCGGCATGCTGGTGTCGACCCCCTCGGCCCCGGGTCTTCTCGAGGTGCTCGCACTTCCGGAGGCAGCGCTGGCCGTGGGGATCGTGGTACTGTTTTCGTACCTCGGTTGGACGGCGCGCACCCCTCGCCCCCAGCTATCGCTCTATCTTGTCTCCGTCAGCTTCTTCGCAACGGGCGGAGCAATCGGACTCTACATGGTCTCGCGGATGAACTACGCCTGGGTCGATACCCATGCCTTCGTCGGCGTGCTCGGATTCATCGGGCTCATAATCCTGCTGATGTGGTTTGCCATGATTGCCCCGTTCCAACGGATTTCCCACGCATGGACCCGACGCATGCTCTGGACTCTCGCGATCGCTTGGATCGTCGCGGTGCTCGCGGTCGCGACGGTGGGCCTCGACACGTCCTACGCCGGCTGGTTGTCCCCTCTTGCGGGGGTCCTCCTTTTGGGAGTGGCAGTAGCATGGGGAGCCGGTACGCTGCCGGTCCTTTATCCAGGACTGAATCCCTTGCCGGGATTGACCCGCGGAGAGATCGAGGTCATCCGGGATCGATGGAAGAACCGGTGAATGGGACGAAGCGATGCCTGTCCGAACTACTGTCGGATGACCACCGGGAGATTGACGAGCAGTTCGAGGAGTTCAAGGCGATCCCCGCGTCGGAGACGGCCCAACGCCGCGAGCGGTTCGAACGGTTCGCGGGCGACCTGCGTCGCCACATCGAAGTGGAGGAGGCTCGCCTCTTCCCGGTTTTCGGGGAGGGTGACCCATCGCGCCGCGCACTGGTCGATCGGATGCTCGAGGAGCACCGGCGGATCGAAGCAATCCTAGAAGAGATTCGGCTCCGCCTCGATCAAAGAGGAGGCGCCACGACCGAAGATCTCGAGTTCGAACTCGTGAATGTGCTCTGGGAGCACAACGCTCGAGAAGAGGAATCGGTCTACCCGTGGTTCGACACCCACCTCTCGAGTGAGCGAACGAGGGAGGTAACCCAAGAGCTCGGGACTCCCGCTCGATCGCAAAGTGCGCCGTGACGATTCCGTTCCAAGCGCCGGCTCGCCCGGTTGGCCACCCCGGTCCTTTCTTGCGCGGAGATCCGCTCCCTTCCTCGTATCGGACCGGGCCGACCCCGGCTCTTTGAAAGTGAGCGCTTTAACTCCGGATGCGCCCCGAGGAAAGAATGCGGAGGCCTAAGGGGTCTTATCGGCTGCTGCGGTCCCGAGACCGACGGACGCGAGCGGGCTCCACGCCCGCCCGCAACCGTCTCCCCCGCCTCGTAACCTGCCGCATGCGGGTGGAGCTTCCCCCTTCAACGTGGCTTCACTTCCTCACGTTTCACTATCCGGATTGCCGCATCGAAGTGCTGGACCGGTTGATGCTCACCGAACGGTTGATGCTGACCGAAGCGCGCCTTCATGGGACCGGGCTCTCGGACATGGTGAGAGCCCTGGAGAGGTTCCGTGCCGTGAAACAAGTGGAGATTCTTGAGGGGGGGCATCGAATGACCTTGTAAGGGTCACCCACCGGGCGCCCGACTTCATGGAGCTCTTCCGTAAGCTGAGGGTCCTCCGACGTTTCCCATTCTGGGTAGTAGGAGGCACCGCCACCTGGGTCGTGACCGGCTCGGACACCAAACTTCGCCGATTCCTCAAGGGTCTATCCGGGAGGGTGGTTCCTCAAGTGCGTGTCGAAGCAATCCACGGAGCGATCGCCGACTTCGAACCATTGCTTCTCACCCCCCGTGAGGGTGAGCTGTTCCGTAGGTCGATACGTGACGGCTATTTCGAGGTCCCCCGGCACGTCTCGCTCACGGAACTTGCCCGCAGGGTCCATCTGGCGAAATCGACGCTTTCTCGGACACTGGCGGTCGCGGAGCGGAAGCTCTTGACCCGAGTCGAGGAAGCGGGGCCGAGTCCGCCGCATTTTGTGCGCCGCACCGAACCCGTTCGCCCATCCCGCTAAGCGGTGGGGGGATCTAGCCGGGACTCGGTGGACCATGACGCGACTCATCCGGCACGACGCCCAGGGACCGGCGCTCATCCAAGTAGGGGAGAACACGATCGCCGTTTGCCAATGCGGACTCAGCGCGAACAAGCCTTTTTGTGACGGGGGCCATACACGCACTCGGGACGAGGAATCCGACGTCACCTACGCGTACGACGCGCAAGGAAACCGCATCATCCTCGAGAATCTGTTCCCGACGATCGTGAAGAAGGTCGAGGCTCCGGCCTAGTCCACAATCCTCTCGGGCCGGGTCGTGGGGAGAAGAGAGCGATGCGAGAACCGGAGGAATCCCGAGGAAGGACTGTCGAGACGTTAGGCCCCGGGTTCGTCGAGCCGAAATGTGTGGAGCGCGTCCCTGTCGGAGCGCGGGCCGAACCTCCTCGGCCTCCCGAGGATCCGGCCTCAGGCGATTGGATCCGGGGAACATGCGACATGCACCGAAGGGGCCGGCTCGATGGTGTTCGGCTCGGGCACAGCGTCGGTACTGGTCGCTTTTCGCGGCCGTTCCCCGACGACTTGCCCGAGCTTCCTGCGGACGGTGGGACGAATCGAACCGCGGTCCCTCCCACTCGCCCCAAACCCGAACCGTCGGGAGCCGAAACCCGAACCCCCGCCCCCTCTCTCGGGAACGCGGTCCGGGTGGAGGTAGGCGGAACACCCGTGGCGGTCTTCAACGTGGGAGGCGAACTCTATGCGATCGGAGCGGTTTGCCCGCACGAAGGCGGTCCTCTCGAGGAAGGAGAAGTCGAAAATGGGCGGGTCACATGTCCCTGGCACGGATCGGTCTTTGACCTCGAAACCGGGAAGGTTCTCACCCCTCCCGCGCGGAACGACGTCCCCGTCTTCGCCGTCCGGAAAGAAGGGGACATTGTGATTTTGACCGATCGAAAGTGACTCTCGCAACCTAGGATCGCTCCATGTCCCTTTGAGCCGGTGGCAATCATGACCGTCCAGACCAAACGGGTCTACGAACCACCTTCGTCGTCCGACGGGAGGCGATACCTCATCGACCGGCTCTGGCCGCGGGGAATCAAGAAGCAGGATCTCTCCCTCTCGGAATGGCTCAAGGACCTCGCCCCTTCGCCGGAACTGCGCGCTTGGTTCGAACACGATCCCCTCAAGTACCCGGTCTTCCGCCAGCGATACCGGGCGGAGCTCGCCCAACAGCCGGAACTCCTGGATCGATTGGCCCGGGAGTCGCGATCGGGAACGATCACCCTCCTCTTTGCCGCTCACGACCGCGAGCACTGCAACGCCTCGGTCCTGCAAGAACTCCTGATCGAGCGATCTCGAGGGGGAACGAAGGCGGAACGATCCAAAGAGTAGGCGAACCGAAGGAAGCCGTATGCACATCGTGACCCTGGTGAAGATCGTCCCCGACCTCCAGCAGATCGCGTTCGACCCGGCCACGAGGACGATGCGACGCCCCGACACCGACCTCTATCTGAACCCCTTCGACGCACGGGCGGCCATCGTCGCCCCGACCCTCGTCCGAGCCGGGGACACTTCTGTGATCGTCTCCATGGGCCCGCCCGCTGCCCGGGGCCCCCTTGTCGGAGGGCTGGCAATGGGTTCCGATAGGGCCGTTCTCATGAGCGACCGGGCTCTCGCAGGATCGGACACTTTCGTCACCTCGAGGGTTCTAGCGGCGGCCCTTAGGCCGATGGCTCCGGACGTGATCCTGACCGGTCGATGGTCGACCGACTCCTCAACGGGCCAAGTCCCTTCCCAGCTG
>DAIBSV010000169.1 GCA_027415455.1 Nitrospirota bacterium
TGAGTCGGGAATGATCACCGATCCGATCACGATCGGTCCCGACGAAACGATCGGGAAAGCCCTCGATCTCATGCAGACCTTCCGGATATCGGGCATTCCCGTTGTCCGCAACCGGACGCTCGTGGGAATCGTCACCAATCGGGATCTTCGCTTCGAGACTGTCCTCACCCGAAAAGTCTCGGAGGTCATGACCTCCAAGAACCTGATTACAGCTCCCGTGGGAACGACCCTGGACGTGGCCAAAAAGCTGTTTCAGGAATTTCACATCGAGAAACTTCCCGTCGTCAACGATAAAAATGAGCTGGACGGCCTGATCACCATCAAGGATATCGAAAAAAAGATCAAATACCCGAACTCCGCCAAAGATCTCCGGGGACGACTGCTCGTCGCCGCAGCCATCGGCGTCGGAGAAGCCGCTCTCGAACGGGCCCGCCTCCTCGCCAGGGCCCAGGTCGACCTGCTCGTAATCGATACCGCGCATGGCCATTCCGCCGGGGTGATCGACATGATCAGAACGATCCGCGAAACATGGCCCCAGATCCCCGTCATGGCGGGAAACATCGCCACGAAGGAAGGAGCGCGCTCACTGATCGAGGCGGGAGCCAATCTTCTGAAGGTCGGGGTCGGACCCGGATCGATCTGTACGACGCGCATCGTTGCCGGTGCCGGAGTTCCCCAGTTGACAGCCATCTCCGATGTCTACCAGGTGGCCCGGGAAGCGGGAATTCCTGTCATTGCGGACGGGGGGATCAAGTATTCCGGCGATCTCGTCAAGGCCTTGGCCGCCGGGGCCTCCGCGGTCATGCTTGGCTCCCTGTTTGCCGGAACCGAGGAGTCGCCCGGAGAAACGATCCTCTTTCAGGGGCGGTCTTACAAAACCTATCGGGGCATGGGATCGATCGGAGCAATGGAGAGAGGGGGAGGAGACCGCTACAACCAGCCGTCCGGATCCAAAAAGTGGGTTCCTGAAGGGATTGAGGGCCGGGTTCCCCATAAGGGACGCCTTTCAGAGCTGATATACCAGCTCTCGGGAGGACTCCGCTCCGGTATGGGGTACTGCGGCTGCAGGACGATCCACGAACTCCAGGAGAAATCCAGGTTCGTGAGGATTTCTCCTGCAGGACTTCGGGAAAGTCATGTCCACGACGTGATTATCACGAAAGAAGCGCCGAATTATCGCCGGGAATGGGACGAATCCTGACCCGATTTTCCGACCCTCTTGAGAAAGAACCTCTGACTTGACTATTTCACCCGTCCTGATCCTCGATTTCGGATCCCAGCTGACACAGAATATCGCCCGTCGAATTCGGGAGATGGAGATCTATTCGGAAATTCTTCCCGCCACACTCCCGGCATCCGAAGTCCGGAATCGAAACCCTCGTGCCCTCATCCTGTCGGGTGGGCCCTCCTCCGTTTACGAAAAAGGGGCGCCGACACTTGACCCGTCACTCCTCGAACTGGGCATTCCCGTTCTCGGCATCTGCTACGGCATGCAGATCATTGCCCATGTCGCCGGCGGACGGGTCGAACGGGCCAAAGTCCGGGAATACGGAGTCCACCTCTTTTCTCCTTCCCAGAAGGCCTCGTCCCTCTGGGACTCTTTTCGCCCTGCCTCACCCGTTCTCATGAGCCATGGAGACTGGATTCAGGATCTTCCGAAAGGCTTTCATGTCACCGGAAGCACCGAGACAACCCCCATCGCAGCGATGGAAGATCCCGAAAGGAAGATCTACGGGGTCCAGTTTCATCCCGAGGTGACCCAGACCGTCTCAGGGGTAGACTTTTTAAGCCATTTTCTCAAGGACATCTGCCGCATCACACCCAACTGGACAATCCGGGGGTACCTCGACCGTCACGTGGAGGAGATCCGGGCCACCGTCAAGGAAGACCATCTTGTGTGCGCCCTTTCAGGAGGGATCGACTCAACCGTCACCGCCCTGCTGTGTTACCGCGCCCTGGGAGAGCGGTTCCATGCCATTTTCGTTGACAATGGGCTTTTGCGGAAGGGAGAACTCGAGGGACTTCAGGCCGACCTGACCACTCTGGGCATCCCCCTTGAGGTTGTGGATGCCAAGGCCATTTTTCTCACCCGTCTCAAAGGGGTCTCCGATCCGGAAAAGAAAAGGAAGATCATCGGAAAGACCTTCATCGACGTCTTCAGCAAGGAGACCCGGAAAAGAGGAATCGTTCGGTATCTGGCTCAGGGAACCCTTTATCCCGACGTCATCGAAAGCGTTTCGACTTTTGGAGGCCCCTCGACGGTCATCAAGTCCCATCATAACGTGGGAGGGCTCCCTTCCCGAATGCCCTTCAAGCTGGTGGAACCCCTTCGAGAGCTTTTCAAGGATGAAGTCCGGCGGCTGGGGCGCGAGCTTGGACTTCCCGACCGCTTCGTCAATCGCCAGCCCTTTCCGGGGCCGGGGCTGGCGATCCGGATTCTAGGGTCGATCACACCGGAAAGGCTTTCGATTCTCAGGGAGGCCGATGCCGTCGTGCGGGACGAGGTGGAAAAATCTCCCTTCTCTTCGGAACTCTGGCAGTATTTTGCCGTCCTTCTTCCCGTCAAATCAGTCGGTGTCATGGGGGATGCCCGCACCTACGAACATGTCGTGGCCATCAGATCGGTCCGCTCGGTCGACGGAATGACCGCCGATGTCCACTATCTAACCCCCGAACTGCTGGGCCGCATCTCCCACCGCATTATCGCCTCGGTGGAGGGTGTCAACCGCGTTGTTTTTGATATTTCCCCCAAACCCCCCGCCACCATCGAGTGGGAATAAAGGACACCATGAATTCTGACAGCCCTTCCTCCTCTTCTGAACCCGAAGAGGAATCATCCCCGTCGTCCTCTGAAAAGAACGCGCCTGAAACCGATTCGGTTCGTCTTCACAAACTTCTCGCCCATAGGGGAGTGGCATCCCGAAGAAAGGCCGAACAGCTGGTCGCATCGGGACTCGTAAGTGTAAACGGACAGATCGTGACCGAACCGGGAACCCGGGTCAACCCTGAGACCGACACCGTTCTGGTTGAAGGAAAGCCACTTCGAAGGGAGTCCGAACCCTTTCTTTTCCTCTTCTACAAACCTCGGGGGGTCGTCTCCACCCTGCACGATCCGGAAGGCCGACCGACGCTCCGGGAGTTTTTCCCCAATATCGAGCCCCTGCTGCATGTTGGCCGACTCGACTTTCAGACCGAGGGAGCCCTGCTTCTGACCAATAACGGGGACCTCTCCCAGCGGATTCTTCATCCAAGATACGCCATTCCCCGAACCTATCTGGTAAAAATCCAAGGGGGAGTCTCTCCCGCTCACATAGAACGGATCGCGCGTGGCGACATTCGCCTTGACGGAAGAGCGGTCGTTCCTCTTGAGTTTGTTCGGGAAAGGGACACCGACTCCAATGCCTGGTACCGGATCACACTGACGGAGGGTCGCAACAGGGAAGTCCGCCGCCTTTTCGAAACCCTCAACTATTTTGTCCTGAAGCTGGTTCGAACAGCCTTTGGCCCATTAACTCTGGCGGGACTGGAACCGGGAGAGTATCGAACCGTGACAGCCTCGGAAATACGAACTCTTCTGGCAGGTGAAACACCCACTCATCTTCCCCGAACCCTCGATTCCCGCCATCGTCCGTCCGACTCTTCTCCTGCCCGCAGTCGAAAAAATCATGTCAGATCAACCGAGTCGTTCGAAAATACAATCCCCCGAAGACATTTTTCTGGAGAGGATTCCTCCTTCGAGCGTTCCGAACGCTTCGAACGTCCCTCCCGGCCCCCC
>DAIBSV010000016.1 GCA_027415455.1 Nitrospirota bacterium
GACCATGGCGGGCTGAAGAGGGGAGCCGTTGGCGACAACCCAGTACATTTCACCGGCAGTGCGGACCTGCTCGAACTTGGAGTTCGTGAAATTGCGGGGGGCGGGATCCATTCCGGCCGCACCGGGGCCGTTACCGTCTCCGGCCGCACCATGGCAGGTGTAGCAGGTTCCGGCACCGTTGAAGACGTCCTTGCCCTTGGCGATCATGTCCTGGGTCACGGCAAAGGGAGGCTTCATGGCCTTGGCCGCCGCGATCTGGTCGGCAGGGACCCGGGGTTTGAGAATGTCGAGCTCGCCAGCATTGGCAGACATCGCGGAAAATCCGATGGCGGCCACGCCCAAGACTGCCAGTTTCCATGTTTTCATAAGACCGACCCTCCGTAAGAATTGACCAAATTAAATTGGCTTCCATCGCGGGTTGGAAGAACGCAAAAAAGCCGGTCCCGGACAGAATCCGGATAAGATTTCTCCAGAGGGAGAGGCCACTAACCTGCCTTGGAGACCGACATTGCCCGAGTCTTCCTGTCCTGCAATGAACTGTTTGAGTAGCAAGCCCATTAAATCATTGCATTCTTGACTTGTCAAGAGAATCGGATGAATCCTGGGGGCCAGACTGGATCTGCCGGGGCGACCGGATTCTTCGATTGCCCTTTTCCCCGGACTCTAGTAAGATCCGCCCATGTCCTTCTTGCCTGGAGAACCCCTTATCCTTTATATGCCCAACGGACGCGTCGTCTCCATCGCCGCCCTTCGCCCAGGCTCCAAAACCCATGTGGAAGGGAATCCCGTTCCGCACTCTTATCTGATGGAGGTGGCGAAGGAGGGCGTTCCTCTCGTGCTGGAGAAGGGGGGGTGGGTCCTTCCGCTTCGTCCTACCCACTCCGAATCCCTGTCGAATCTCAAAAGACGGACCCAAATCATCTACCCCAAGGATCAAGGTCTTATCCTTCTCTGGGCCGATATCCGTCCCGGCCAGCGGGTCCTCGAGTCCGGGATCGGAAGCGGGGCCTGACGGTCTCCCTCCTTCGGATGGTTCGTCCCGGGGGATGCGTCCTGTCGATAGAGAGGAGGGCCGAACATGCCGAAGAGGCGATGCGCAATATCGCTATTCTCGATCCTGCCGGGCCTCCGGATCATGAGCTCCGGATCGGCGACATGTATGATCCGGACCTTTTTGGCTCCGATGATCGCCTCTATGATCGCGTGATCCTGGATCTGCCCGAGCCCTGGAAGGCGATCGACAACGTTCGAAAGGTCCTTCGGCCGGGAGGGATCCTTCTGACCTATGTCCCGACTCCTCTCCAGGTCCACACGCTCTCTCTCGCACTCCAGGAGACGAGACAATTCCATCTCATCCGAACCGTCGAGTCGATCGTGCGGGACTGGGAGTTCGGACCGCAGAGCGTCCGACCGGCCCATCGCATCGTCGGCCATACCGGCTTCGTGACGACCTGCCGATTCGTCTCCGAGCCGAGTCCGTACATTCCCTGGGAGCCCCCCTTCTAACTCGAGAGGGGGGAATAGAGCCCCGGCCTTCTCTGTTCGAAGAAATCGCTTCGTGAGGCGACCTTTTTGGACAGGGCTTCCTCCGGTTCGATTTCTGCCACCAAAAGGGCAGGAGCGTTGGAGGAGGCCCGGGCGATGATGTCGCCCCGGGGGCCGATGATCTGGCTTTGTCCGATGAAGGTCAGGGGAGGCCTTCCTCCGCGTTCCTCCTGCCCGGTCCTGTTGGCCGTCACTGTGAAGACCCGGTTTTCCACCGAACGGAGAATCATTCCCTGGGGCCCGAAAGGAAGGACCCAGTTGGATGGGTGTGCCACCACAAGCGCCCCCGAAAGGGCCAGGGATCGAAGGGCTTCCGGGAAGAGCCAGTCAAAGCAGATCATGAGCCCCAGGGGCCCGAAAGGGGTCTCCACCACAGGCAGGGGGCTCGTTCCTTCGATGAAGAAATCCCGTTCCTCGTCGAACAGGTGGATCTTGTCGTAGGAAGCGAGGAGGTGACTCCCCAAAACGGCGAGGGCTCCGTTCGAAACCCCTCCGTCGCGTTTTATGGGAAGGCCGGCGACCACGACGGCTCCGGTTTCGGAGGAAAGCTCCGAGAGGAATCTGAAAGTCGGGCCCCTTTCCGGTTCCGCCAGACCTGCGGCCTCGGAGGCTGAGTCGAACTGGTAGCCCGTGGCGAAGAGCTCGGGAAGGACGATCAGGTCGGCCGAAGGATCGGGGCGTTCCAAAATCATCCGGGCGACCGATGCCCTGTTTTTTTCTGGTTGGCCGAAATCCGGCTGGTTCTGGACGACGGCCACCGTAATCTTTTTTCTTTGATTCTGCATTCTGTCAGGCCCCGGATGATTGTCGTTTCGATTCACTCATGCTAGCATGTGGCGATTATAACACGGCGGTTCTTTGGAGGATCCTGAGGCCGAAGGGTGTCAGAAAAGAGGGGGGTTCTTTGCAGGAAAAAATGAGCCAGATGCCAGGGCCGGCCGCTGAGGGGATTTCTCCTTCTCTCCTATCCCGACTCTTTTCAGGCGTGGCTCCTTTTTTTCTGGTGGTCATCCTTTTTTCCTTCCAAGGACTTGGTGCCGCCTGGGCGGTCGATATCGACAACCAGGACGGACTCCCTGACTTTTCGGGACAGTCTGACGTTTCTCCCTCGGAGTCGGTCAACCCGCTCGGCGCTCCTGGTCAGATCCTCTTTCAGGCCGATATCGGATTTGTTCCGGCCAGCGGTCCGACGGTCACCGGGGCGATCGGAAACGAAGGTCTCGGGACGGGCTTTCTGGTGGGGATCGAAGGGGGATATACCGTCTACAAGAACCTGGCCCTGACCGCCAGCATCTCGGTCCACGCCTTCGGCAACGATACCAACGTTCCGGTTCTGATCGGAGCCGAGTATTTCTTTGCCAACGGAGGCGGGTTTCCGATGACAGTGGCCAATAACCCGATCAATATTGTTCCCTACCTCGAGCTTGCCTTCGGACCGGCGTTCAACTCATCGACGGCCAGCAATGGGGTCGGGGTGGGAACGACGGGGTTTGCCTTTCGGGTTGGGCCCGGCATCATGATTCCGTTTGGGACCGTCAAACACCAGGGCGTTTTTTTCGAGATCGACTATGAAAACCAGTCCGGACCCTTTTCCGGGGCGGGCCTATCGTCTTCTTCAATGGCCCTCGTTCCCGTCAAGATCGGATATATTACCCTTTTCTGAGTGGAACGATGATCCGGGTCTCCGGGCTTGACCATGTGGCCATACCCGTCTCCGACGTGGAGCGGTCGATCCGCTGGTACCAGACCTTGTTCGGTCTCGAACGGCGGTTCGAGAAGGAGTGGGGGACTGAACCGGCCTTCCTGTGTGCCGGTGGGACATGCATCGCTCTTTTGTCCAACGGCCAGGGCCTCCCGGAACACAGTCCGCCCACTGTGAGACATTTCTGCTTCCGGACGGATGAAGAGGCCTTTGGCCGAGCCCTAGAGGAACTTGAGGCCGCTGCCATTCCCTTCAGTCTTGACGATCATGGGGTCTCTCGCTCACTTTATTTTCAGGATCCGGACGGTCACTGGATCGAAGTGACTGTCTACCAGGCTGGAATGGAGCCCTGAAGGGCCCGTCTTCCTTGACAATCATCACGGGTGAAGCTTATCTTATGACCATGAATCCTCTTATGACAACAGGCGTCAACACGATCTGGTCCGCCTATCAGACTCAGATGGAGGCGGTGGAGGAACGGCTTCGCCTCATTCTGAAGGATGTTATCCCCCTCGCCAGCGAAATGACTTCCTATATCGTGAGCGGGGGGGGAAAGCGCCTCCGTCCCCTCCTGATGATCATCTCCTCCCGACTCTGCCAATCGGAAGGGGATGCGTCCATCCTGCTTGCCTCCGTCGTCGAGATGATCCATACCGCGACCCTTCTCCACGATGATGTCGTGGATAGTGCCGATCTTCGCAGGGGAAAGCCGGCCGCCCACCAGCGGTGGGGAAATCAGCCCGCGATCCTTGTCGGTGACTTTCTCTATGCCAATTCCCTTTGGCTTGCCATGGGGCTCCACAACGACGAGGTCAACGATTCCCTGACGCTCGCTTGCAAGAAAATGTCCGAGGGTGAAATCCTCGAGCTTTTCCTCGATCGTAATCTCTCGGCCTCCGAGGAGGACTATTTCACAGTGGCAGCCTGCAAGACGGCGACACTCACTGCAAGTACCTGTCGTCTGGGAGGCATTCTTGGCGATATTCCGGAATCCGGTAAGAACGCCCTTGAACAGTTCGGATATTTCGTGGGGATGGCCTTTCAGGTCGCCGATGACGCTCTCGATTACATGGCCAGCGTCGACCGGCTCGGAAAGACCCTGGGCCGGGATCTGGCCGAGGGGAAGATGACGCTTCCCCTGATTCACTGCCTTGCGAATTCGCCATCTTCCGTCCGCCCCCTCCTGCAGTCCAAGATTGGGTCGGGGGTTTCCCGAAACGAGGATCTCGAGGAGGTTCTTTCCCTGATGCGCGAGACCGGATCGATCGAATATTCCCTTTCCAGGGCCAGGGAATTTACCCGTCTTGCCCAAGACAATCTCTCCACCTTTCCAGACTCTCCCGCCCGACAGCATCTGTGGGCTCTCTCCGAATTCGTCATCGCCCGGGACATGTAACCGGGTCTCATCCCTTCCCCTCAATACGGAGGCATTCTTGGCAGATCTGATTCCCTTTAAAGGATTGGTTTACGCGGACTCCCTGAAATCGTCCATGGACCGTTTGACGACTCCTCCTTACGACATCATTTCAAAGGAGGCCCAGAAGGCCTTTTACGACAAGCATCCCGATAATGTCATCCGTCTCGAGCTTCCGATTCCCCCGGACCCGGAAACCCCGGAAGACAATCGATACACCCGGGCCCGCAAGGATCTGGACAGAATGATATCCTCCGGTGTCCTCAAAATTGACGAGGAGCCGGCCCTCTACCCCTACTCTATGACCTTTCGTGATCCTCTGACCGGGTCCGACCGGACGATTCGCGGGTTTGTCGGTCGAATCCGGCTCGAGGAGTGGGAGAAGAAGATCGTCTATCCGCACGAAAGGACCCTCCAGGGTCCCAAGGAAGACCGGATGGCCCTTTTCAAGGCGACCTCCTGCTCGTTCAGTCAGATTTATCTTCTTTATCCCGATGCCCAAAGAGAAATCATGGGGCTGCTCGAAAAGAAGGCCAAAGAACGATTTCGGTCGACCGACGGAGACGGGGTTGTTCACACTCTTTCGGCGGTGACGGACAAGGCGACCATCGATGCGGTCGTGGGATCCTTTGGCAGAAAATCCCTTTTCATTGCGGATGGCCATCACCGCTACGAAACCTATCTCGCCTACCGGAACTACAGACGGTCTCTCGAGGCCTCCCCCAATCCGAATGCCCCCTATGAATTCGTCACTGTCTTCCTCGCGGCCCTTGAAGACGAGAATCTTTCCGTCCTTCCGACTCACCGGCTGGTCAGGACTCTTTCCTCCGAAGGGCTTTCCACCTTCCTGTCGGCCCTTGAGTCCCGCTCAACGATCACGCGCTTCCCGGCCGCCGAATCCGACCGGTTCCTGTCGTCCCTTCGGCAATCCTCTCCCGCGGAGACGGTCATAGGAGTTGCGGTTCGCGATACGAAAGAACTCCTTATATGCCGGCTCAAGGTCGAACGGGGCGAAGGGGTCAAGGGACTCGACACCTACTGGCTTCAGGAAGCCGTTCTGTCGGCGATTCTCGGAATCACCCCGGACCGGATCCGGACCGAGGATCTTCTTCGGTATGACAAGTCGGCTCCGTCAGTCCTTGAAAAGGTTTTTACTAACGGAGAATACCCCCTTGGATTTTTCATCCGGCCCGTTCCGGCCAAGGTGATTGAGGAGGTCTCCCTTCGCGGGGAGCTTATGCCCCAGAAATCCACCTATTTTTATCCAAAACCGCTCACCGGGATGGTCATGGCGACCCTGTAGAGGGTCAGAGGGGTATTTCAAGGGGCCATCTCGGTCAGCGTATCGATGGCCCCTTGCATGTCCTTCGGAATCGGGGAGGAAAACACCATCTCCTCTCCGGTGACCGGATGGATGAATCCCAGTTTCGCTGCATGAAGCATGATCCTGGGGAAGCGGGGATCGGCCTTTCCCCCCCTTTTTTTGTAGACCGGATCTCCTGCCAATGGATATCCCAGATGATGAAAATGAACGCGTATCTGGTGAGTCCGTCCCGTCAGTAATGTAATGTCCACAAGAGAATATCCCTCGAGATAGGACTTCATGATTCTATATCGCGTCATGGAGGGCTTTCCCGTTGCCGTGACGGCGAATTTTTTCCGGTCTCCGCTCGACCGGCCGATAGGGGCCTCGATCATTCCCCGCTTTGTTGGAGGAATTCCGATGACCAGGGCAATATAGCTCTTGGAGACTTGTCTGTCCTTGAATTGCCCCATCAGACGATCGAGGACCTCGGGGGTCTTGCCCACGACCATGAGACCGGAGGTATCCTGGTCCAGCCTGTGGACCAGTCCGGCTCTCGGGGGCCCATCACCCCCCTTTTCCGGACGGGTCTCCTTCATGAGATGCCCCAAAAGGCCATTCAGGAGCGTTCCCGAACGGTGGCCAGGGGCGGGATGGACGACGAGTTGGGGAGGTTTGTTGATGACCAGAAGGGTTGCATCCTCGTAGACGATGTCAAGATCCATCTGCTCGGGGTTGTCGGCGCAGGGGGCAGGGGGCGGAATGAGGACGGTGATGAGGTCTCCTCCCCGGATCTTGTAGGAGGCGGCCTCTTCTGCCCCATTGACCGTGACGAGGCCTTCGTCGATGATCTTCTGAACCCGGGAGCGGGAAAAAGGAAGACACTTCTGGGTAAGATAATGGTCGAGCCTTTTCTTCGATTCTCCCGGATCTACCTGAAACATGCGAGAGCCTTGCTCCGGTGTCTCCGGATCATCACCGTCGGGAGCGAATCGCCCTTTTGATTTCTGTCGGATTATCTCAATGCCGACTGACGGATCGATCCTTTTCAACTTTCTCCCGCGCTTTTTCCAGGAAGGATTTGATCGTTGTGTTTCCAGGATCCTGCTTTTGCGCGATCTTCCATTCATTGATGGCGCGGTCGTAGTCCTCCTGGTCCATGTAGATCGTTCCCAGGTCGATTCGGGCTTGGAGATTCAAGGGATTGATGTCCAGGGCCTCTTCAAGGACGCTAATCGCCCCATCCCTGTCTCCGACCATGTTGAGGGTCCACCCCAACTCTCTCATCGTTTCGTCGCTGGGCTCGATTTCGACCGCCTCCTCGAGCTCCATGATCGCCTCGTCCCATTTCCCCTGTTCCGAATAGAGAAGACCCAAGAGCTGGTGAACCCGCGGATGGAGGGGATCGATGTCTGTCAGCGCAAGAAAGTAGCGCTCGGCTTCTTCGAATCGGGCATGCTCGAAATAGATCTTGCCGATCGTTTCGTAGGCGTCGGTATTGAGGGGATCTTCCTGGATCAGGTCATTCAGAAGGAGAATCGCCCGTTTCGGATCCCCAAGACCATGAGCCGCGAAGGCAAGATGGAGAAGGATGTCCCTCTTTTCGATGATGTTCTGACATCCTTCGATCAGGGTGTTGCCCAGTGTCTCGGCTTCCTCGAACTTCTTGAAATAGATAAGAAGGTGCAAGGCATAAATCCCGAGCTTCCTGTCGGCGGGGTAGGAAGTCCGCCATTCGGAGACCCGCTTTAGGGCTTCGTCCAGACGCCCCCCTTGGATCAGGGCATCGGTCATCAGGTACCGGAAGGGGAGTATATCCGGCTCGTCCTTGATGGCTGACTCAGAGAGATGGAAGGCCTTGAGCCACTCATTGTTTTCGAGAGCCAACTGAATGCGGGTGATACGGCTTTTTGCTGTAGGGTCCATGCCGATCTCCTCCTAAGCTCTTTTTGTCATGAGAAACGGTGAAGCGTCAGTGTTCAACGGGTGCCCTTTTTTGTTTTCGCTCCTCCCCCCACTGGAGAAAGAGCAGAAGGCCGACTCCGATGACGATCCCGGAATCGGCGATATTGAACGCGGGCCAATGATAGTCCCCGACATAGAAGTCGAGAAAATCGATGACACGACCATGAAGGATTCTGTCGAGAAGGTTTCCCGTCGCCCCCCCGAGAATGAGGGCCAGCGGATAGAACTCGCGAGATTCCGTCACTTTCTTTTTATGGCTGTAATAGAGAATCGCGAACAGGGCCAGCGCGGTAAAGAGAATGAACCCTCCCTGATGGGATTCGTTTTGGGACTGCGAAAAGAGGCCAAACACGATCCCGGTGTTCCTCACGGAGACGATCCGGAAAAAATGGGGAATGACGTCAGTGTCAGTCCCGATCGGAATTTTTGAAAGGACAAGATATTTTGTTGCCTGGTCGAGAGCGAATAGAGCCGCTCCCGTCAATCCGTAATGGAGCCATGAATTTTTGATCGGCCATCCCCTTTAAATGGAGGCAAGCATCCTGAGGGAAACCTGCAACCCTTCCAAAATTATATCATAAATCGGGTGCGTATGAGACCCGACCTTTCATCGGACCCCCTGAAGAACCCTATGACATCGGGAGCAAACAGGAAGTTTTTCCGGGTTGTCTCCGGTGGTCGTTTTTCTGAGCCAGCATCGCTCGCATTTTTCTCCGGGGGCCGGAAGGAGGGCGATGGTGGTTCCGGGTTCCGAGCCCTCTGCCTGGGCGAGGATCTGGTCGGGAGCCAGGATTTCATCAGGGCTTGCCCAGGAGAATTGTGAGACGATAAAAAATGTTTCAAAAAATTCCTGGCTCCACTTCCCCGGGTTGTATCGATCGGGTTTGCCGGCGATTTTCATATGAAGTTCGAGGGTGCTTCCGACGCGCTTTTCCTTCTTGAGGTCGTCGGTGAGCTTTCCCAGAATGGTGCGCAGGCCGAGGAGGACGTCAATCTGTTCTTCGAGAACGGTGTCGATCCTCTTTGGGTTCGGTTTCGGGAAGGATTTCACCGCGATGGTCCTTGATGTCTCGAGGAGGGAGGCTGACGTGTTCCTGTTCGCGTGATGAAGGATCTCGGTTGTCGTAAAGGGGAGGAGGGGGTGAATGATGGCCGAAAGTTCCTCCAGAATCTGGACGATTGTTCCCTGGGTGTTTCGCCGGAGGGCTCCACCGGCCTCTTCCGCATACAATCGGTCCTTGATCATGTCGAAGTACTGGGCTGAAAGCGAAATCGAACAGAAATGGTTCAACGTTTGGATGATCTGGGCAAATCGGTGATGATCGTAGGCCTCCAGGATCGTGGCCTTGGTCCGTTCCCAGACCGAAAGGATCCATCGGTCAAGAATATCCGGTGACTCCGTCTCGGGCCGGTCTCCGGGATAATCGAAGAGGTTGCTCAGCATATATCGGAAGGTGTTTCGGATTTTTCGGTATCCGTCGACCAGGTTGTTCATGATTTCAAGGGAGAGCCGCGTGTCCTCCTGATAGTCCGATGCGGCCACCCAGAGTCTCAAAACATCGGCCCCGTATTTGTCGATGATTTCTGACGGCGCGATGACATTTCCCAGGGTTTTGGCCATTTTCTTGCCTTGGCCGTCGACAACGAATCCGTGGGTCAAGACCGAACGGTACGGAGGGGATCCTTCGAGAGCCATGGACGTCAGCAGAGAGGAATGAAACCAGCCGCGGTGCTGGTCCGAACCTTCCAGATAGAGGTCTGCCGGCCACCTCAGATCCGATCTTTTTTTGAGAACCGCCTCATGGCTGATCCCTGAATCGAACCAGACATCAAGGATGTCCTCCTCGAGAGTGAGGTCTGATCCCCCGCACGCCGGACATCGGACCCCATCCAGCAGTGATTTTTTGTTTTCAGGATCGAACCAAAAGTCGACCCCCTCTTGTTCGGTCCTGTCAGCGATTTTCCGAATGAAGGTGCTTTCAAGGGTACTTTTCCCGCATTGGTTGCAGGAGAAGGCGGGAATTGGCACTCCCCATGCGCGTTGTCTGGAAAGGCACCAGTCGGGCCGGGTTTCGATCATCCCCCGAATCCTGTTTTCTCCTTTTTCAGGGATCCAGGAGACGTCTCCGATCGCCTGGAGGGTTTTTTC
This sequence comes from Nitrospirota bacterium, assembly GCA_027415455.1. The sequence continues at coordinate 10,079 of DAIBSV010000016.1, forward strand.
CCGCAGATCCCCCGTCTCTAGCGAAAGAAACCATTGCGATGTTGCGCGGTAAAAAACCGGATTCTTGCACCTCCAGCAATGAGGGTAGGAATGTTCGAGGATGGCCTGGTGGAGGAGAGTCCGGGTTTTTTCAAGAAGAGCGATGACCTGGGGAGCAGACTCGAGGATTCGAAGCCCCACCCAGTCTGCGTCGATGAAGGCGATGGCATTTCCGAAGCGGCCCTTTTCGGTGACCGGGCTCTGACTGGACAGATTGTTCGCGCGGCCCACTTCGAAATCTTCCTCTCCATGGCCGGGAGCGATATGGACCAGACCGGTTCCCTGGTCGGTCTGGACAAAATTTCCGGCGACCAGAGGGACCGTTTTTCCCGGGATGAAGGGATGAATCAGTCGCGGATATTCGGCCAGGAGATCGGATCCGGTCTTCGTGGCGCCTATTTTTGACGCCCCCAGAATTTCCCGCCAGGGAGATTCGTTCTGCATTTTCAGGCGACCTAGGATGTCCTCTGCGATGACGAGGCGGGATCCTTTTTCAAGGTTCAGCGTGTCGTGGGTCAGAATCAGGATTGCGTAGCGGATCTCTGGATTGACGGCAACGGCCTGGTTTGCGGGAAGGGTCCAGGGGGTTGTCGTCCAAATGGGGTAATATGTCTTCTCCAATCCATCTTCCCTTGCGAAGAGGACGGTCACCGAAGGGGATTTGTGCGGGGCGTATTCCACTTCGGCGTCGGCCAGGGCTGTTTCACAGGTTCCACACCAAAGGACCGGTTTTTCTCCCTTGTAAATCCGACCCTGGCTGTTCATACGCTCCAGAGAGCGGAGAATTTCCGCTTCATACGCGTAGTCCATCGTCAGATAGGGGTGATCAAAGTCGGCGAGAACCCCCATCCGGACAAATTCTTTTTTTTGGATATCCGCATAAAGGGTGGCCGATTCCCGGCATTTTTTCCGGATTTCCAGGGCGGACAGGTCGCTTCTTTTTTTCCCCATGTCCTTGAGAACCTTGTGCTCGATCGGCAATCCGTGGCAATCCCATCCCGGGACATAGGAAATCCTGAACCCTTTTTTGAGGGCGACCCTGTTGATGATGTCTTTGAGAATCTTGTTCATGGCATGGCCCATGTGGAGGTGGCCATTCGCATAGGGAGGGCCGTCGTGCAGGACAAAGAGGGGGCGGGATTCTGTCTCTTTTTTCACCTTTTCATAGAGATCCTCCCCTGCCCAAAGGGAGAGATATTCAGGTTCCTTTTTCGGAAGGTCGGCCTTCATGGGAAAATCGGTTTTGGGCAGGTTCAGCGTATTCTTGAATTCCACAAAGGCTCCTTGTCTGGGAGGGAGATACGAATCTCTTGATAATCAGTCAGGTTTACTCTAGAATCAGGTCTTCCCGATCGGGCGATTAGCTCAGCGGTAGAGCACTGCCTTCACACGGCAGGGGTCACAGGTTCGAAACCTGTATCGCCCACCACTCCCTTCTGCGCTGATTCTGTTATCTTAGCACAAATCGCTCTCTCCTACTCGCATTGTCACGGGATAATACGGTAGACCTCAGCCCAGGAGAGAGGATATCTTCCTTTTTCCCTGTATTCGCCCAGTCTTTTTGCGGTGAATCCCGGATTGTCGAGCCGGATTTCTTCCAGGCGCAATTCTGTTGCCGCTTCTCTGGTCGATCGTGCGACGATCAGCGAGATCCCTGATCCCATTTGCTGAGCCCACCAGAGACTATCCCTGAAATATCGGTGGGACGCGAGCCCTCCCCAAAGAGCGAGATCAACCCCTATCTCTCCTGTGAGGAATTCGACCGGCTTTTTCATGGCGATCGCCAGAACCTCCTCGAGGGCCATGACATCATCCTCCGCCCGGTGGATATTGTGGTGTTGCACTCCCAAAGACGATGCCAGGTTTCGGAGTTTGTGATTTTTTTGTTCCGGCAGCAGCTTTTTCAAGACCGGGACAGTATCGATTCCGGGATTGCCAAGAGGGGTCTGGTCGAGTCTCATGATTTCCCTGTTCATCATTCCCATGTCGAACGACAGGTTATGAGCGATTACCGTTTTCTCCCTGAAATAATCCCTCATTTCCCGCCAATATTCGGAGAATGTCGGGGCATCGCGAACCATGGCGTCATCGATCCCGTGAATGGCCGTGTAGAGGGGGGGGATCGGGTCCTGGGGATTGATCAGGGAGGTATGTCGCCGCACATGGCCTTCTTCCGACCACACCGAAATGCTGATTTCGACGATTCGCGCGGAAGGATGCATGAGAAGACCCGTTGTTTCCACATCGAGAAAGAGGAGTTCCTTGAATCTTTCGGTCATGGGGGGCTCGGGGGGGATGGTGTTTTGAATTTTTTAGACAAGCCGACCTGAACCGATCAGGATGCCGACCCTGTCATAAAATGCGGCGATCTGTCCTGAGACGATCCCGTCGTGGGGGTCATCGAGGACGAACGTTTGTGAGTCGGACGGGTGGGGTTGACAGGGAACCAGCCCCATGGTCGAGCGGAAACGGACATAAAGCGGGGGGAGGGGCTTTGGAAAACCTGTGGCCATGATCCCCTGCGGTTCATCTATTTCGAATGTCCGTCCCAGGAGTTCGGTTCTCGACCCCATCAGGACTTCTTTTTTCACGGGGTTTACGGACAGGATATACAGGCGGTCCCCGCCGGCGATCCCGTGGCCCCTTCTCTGGCCCCGTGTCAGACCGATTCCTGTCCTCAGGGATCCCAGGATTTTTCCGGCAGTTGTCACGGCCGTCCAGGAGTCCTGATCAGGGTCGTTCGGCTTTCGAGGATCGAGGTATTCCGTCACTCTTTTTTCGGATACAAAGCATGCCTCCTGGTTTTCCAGCATTCCGGTAACAGGGAAACCGGCCTTCAATGCGAGGTCCCTGACCTCATTCTTTGTTTTTTCTCCCAAGGGGAGCAGAAAATTATCCGGGGTGATCCCTTCCGTTCTCGAAAGAAAATAGGATTGGTCTTTCTGTTTGTCGGGACTCATTTTTAGCCCCGTCCGATCGTAGTCCTGCGAATGACTCCATGCGGCATAGTGGCCTGTGGCGATGGACGGAATGTCATGATTTCGGGCGATATCGAGGAGCGTCCTGATTTTGATGTCGGCGTTGCAGGATGTGCAGGGGTTTGGAGTGGTTCCGGAGGCGTAACCCTCTTTAAAACGGTTCACGACCCTTTCCTGGAAATCCTTCGCCGAATCATGGATTATCAGGGGGATGTCCAGAATGCGATCGCACAAATAGGAGACCATGGGAACATGACAGCAGGTCCTTTCGGTCCAGGGCCGATCGTTGTCTGTTTCGTTTTCCCAAAGCCTCAGGACGACGCCAAGGACTTCATAGCCCTCACGTTTGAGAAGCCATGCCGAGACCGCGGAATCGATCCCGCCGCTCAGGCCCACCAGAACCTTTTTGTTATTCACCGGTTCCAGCGCCCTCCGGTCCTTTTCGGACTCCGGTGTCCATTTCGCACTGTCCGTTGAAAATGACTCCCTCCTCGATGACCAGGGCAGGCGTTTTTATTTCTCCCCGGATATTCGATGGCTTCACAAACTGGATCGAATCGGTCGCCTGGATCTTTCCCGAGACCGTTCCGCCGCAAACCACCTTTCCGACATTGATCGTTCCGGTGATTGTGGCGCCATCTCCAATGATCAGAGTGTTTTTCGAATGAATTTCTCCCTCGAGAACTCCATCGATCCGGACGGTTCCTTCGAACTGAAGGTAGCCCCGGAAGAGTGTTTCCTTCCCGAGGAAGGCGATAATGTTCCCTTTTGAACCGTCCTGTCCGCTATTTCTCATCCAGAAATCCTTTCTGTTTTTCTTCCGTATTGTCCGCGAGGCGGGTGACCATGGCTTCGAGTCCTTCCATCTTATTAAAACTGAGCTCGACCTTCCACCCTTTTTTTTGTTTTGTGATCCGGGCCTTGCAAGGGATGGAGCGCTCGAGGGACTGATTGTTCTCCCGAATCCAGTCGATCATCGATTCGTCTTTCGGCTCATTTCGTTTCTTCAGTCTTTTTGCGAGGCGTTCCTCCAGCCCCCTTATCGAGAGATCTTTCGCGATGATCTCCTTCATCCATCGAACCTGTTCTTCTGGGGGGAGAGGGGAGAGAACCTTGGCATGGCCAAATGTGACCTGTCCCAATGTCACTGCCGTAATGACATCCGGCTGGAGGTCAAGGATCCGAAGATAGTTCGCGACGGTTGATCTCTTGAAGCCGATATATTCCGAGAGGTTTTCCTGGGTCCAATGAAACTCCTCGGAGAGCCGCTTCAATCCTGTTGCGATTTCAATCGGGTTGAGATCGCTCCTTTTGAGGTTCTCGACCAAGGCGATTTCAAGGAGATCCTGGTCCGTGAAGTTTTTGATGATGGCGGGGATATCGGTCCATCCGAGTGATTCAGCCGCCCTGAGTCGTCTTTCTCCTGAAACGAGAGTATAGCCGGCCCCTTTTTTCATCACCATGACAGGGTGCAGTAGGCCGTGTCGCTTCATTGATGTGGCCAGTTCTTCCAAAGCTTCCGGGGAAAAGGATTTTCTCGGCTGGTAGGGGTTGGGGTGAATTGAGGCCACCGGAATTGAGGAAGACGGTTCTTCGCGGGGTTCTTCTCCGTAAAGGGAATCGATTCCGCGTCCCAGACTGATCTTAGCCATAGGCCAGTATCTCCTTCGCAAGGCTCATGTAGGATTGGGCGCCCTTCGACATCACATCATAGAGGATGGCCGGCTTTCCGTGGCTGGGAGCTTCCCCTAGAGTCACGTTTCGAGGGATGGTGCTTGAAAAGACATCCTTGGGGAAATGTTTACGGAGTTCGTCCAAAACCGATGCGCTCAGTCTGTTCCTCTTGTCGAACATCGTCGGCAGAATTCCCTCGATCGATAGGGTTTCGTTCCAGCGGTGCTTGACCCTTTCCATCGTTTTCATCAACTGACCCAGACCTTCAAGAGCAAAATACTCGCATTGAACCGGAATGAGAACGGAATGGGCTGCCACCAGTGCATTCAGGGTAATAAATCCGAGCGAGGGAGGGCAGTCGAGAAGGATGTATTCGTAGGCAGAGATCTCTGATTCCGGGAGGGAATCTTTCAGGATGCGATGGCGGATCCCCGCATCGATGGTGGCCGCCTCCGGTTCGAATCCTGCCATGGCGACCGAACATGGGATTGCGCTGAGGAAGGGAAGGTCAGTCGATTGGACCAATTCCTGGAATGTGTACTTTCCTGACATGAGCTCGTAAGAAGATCTGGGAGGGGCTCCCGCCTGTATCCCCATGCCGCTCGAGGTGTTTGACTGGGGGTCCAGATCGATGACAAGAATCTTTTTCTCCTCGACTGCCAAAGAGGCGGCGAGGTTGATTGTTGTCGTCGTTTTTCCCACCCCTCCTTTTTGATTCGCGATCGCCACGATGCGTGTCATTTGGGTTCTCCATGAAAATGTTCCACGTGGAACATTTGGAAATTAGCCTTGGAAAATGGACTCCGAGAGGGAAATCGTCTTCGTTTCTCCCCATGAATCGATGCCCCCTGTTATGGCATAGGAGGAAATGGGAATGCAAGCAGGATGAGAATCATGTCCGAATCGAAAGAGTGTGTAAGGGGGTAAGGCGTGTTTTTGGATGAGCCGGTCGGAGAAGAGATCGCCGAGGGTGATGGCCTTCATGAGAATAAAGGGAGATTCGATGGAATGTGAGAGGGAAGGAAAGGTCCGAATATTAGCAATCTGGAGCCGGGAGGCGGCGTATTCGATGAAAATTCTTTTTTTTGTGACCCGTTCAAGGAGTGTGAATTGGCAGGAGGGGGCAAGGAGTGCAAAGAGCAGTCCGGGAGATCCGTTCCCGGAGCCGAAGTCGATGATTTCGGGCGGGAGGCGGTCCCGTAAAAGTTCGAAAGCGAGTAGGGCATCCAGAATGAGATGGTTTCGGACCTCCTTCAGGGTGCTGTAACCCGTCAGGCGGATTTTCTTGTTCCACTCCAGAAGGAGTGCGGCATAAAGATCCAATTTTTCAAGAACAGAGGCAGAAAGCGGAATTTTTCCATAATCGAATTCAACATTCATGAACGGATTTTTTGCTGAAATTTAAGGATGGAAATTCGAAGAAGGTCGATCGATCCCGGCGTAATGCCTCGGAGTGATTGGGCCTCCGAAAGTCGAGAGGGGCGTTCCTTCCTGAGACGGTGGTGGACTTCCCTCGAAATGCCGGGCAGCTCCTGTTCGAAAATCTCAGGGGGAATCGGAAGATCTTCCATCCTGTTCCAGCGGTCGTTGGAGATTCTGACATATCCCTCATATTTGACCTCCTGCTCAAGAGAAGAAAGCCATGATACGGGGACGTCAGACAAATGATCCGGAAACTCTTCAGCGATCAGCGAAGCCAGAGAACAGTCCGGAGACCGAAGGTGGTCGAGGAGTGATTTTCCCTCCTTCCGGGTCGATGAAAGGGTGGTCCTGAGAGTTCGGTGAAAGGATTCCCTGCGGGAATATTCCTCCTCTTTATGGGGAGGGAGGAGGCCTAGCAGAAGGGCCTGGGGGGAGAGGCGTTCAGCGGCGTTGTCGTTCCGGATGTAAAGCCTGTTTTCGGCCCGGCTTGTAAACATCCGGTAGGGTTCATCAACGCTGTGGGTGACGAGATCGTCGACCATAACCCCCAGATAGGAGCTTTGACGGTCTGGAGCCCAGGATGGGCGACCGGAGGCAGACAAGGCGGCATTGGTGCCGGCAACAAGACCCTGGGCTGCCGCTTCTTCATAACCGGTTGTGCCGTTGATTTGCCCGGCAAGAAAAAGATTGGTTATATTTTTTGCACGAAGAGTGTGATCGAGTTGGTCAGGGAAGACGAAATCGTATTCGACGGCATATCCCGGTCGAAGGATGACAGCCTCTTCGAGGCCGGGGATGGATGAGACGATCTTTTCCTGGACATCGAGGGGCAAACTCGTGGAGATTCCGTTGGGATAGTATTCATCGACATCAATGCCTTCCGGTTCGACAAAGATGTGGTGCGATGCGCGATGGGGAAACTTGACGATCTTGTCTTCGATGGAAGGACAGTATCGGGGACCGATGCCGTGAATTTTTCCACTGTAGAGGGGAGAGCGGTCCAGATTCTTTTCGATGATCTCCCGGGTCCTGTCGGTCGTCGAGGTGAGAAAGCAGGGTCTTTGAGACCCTCCGTAAAAAAGGGATTCCGGAGTCGAGTAGAGAGAAAAGAAAGGAATGGGTTCGTCGCCGGGTTGGGGAGTCATACGCTCAAAGGCGATGGATCGTCCAAGCAGCCGTGGAGGCGTCCCTGTCTTCATCCGCCCGAGCAAGAGACCGCATTTGTCGGGGAGAACGGTGGAGAGGCCGGTTGTCGCCCGTTCGCCCCCCCTGCCTCCGGAGGTCGCATCCAGACCTACATGAAGGCGCCCGTTCAGGAAGGTCCCCGTTGTCAGAACAATCGACCGACCCTGAATTCGTGAGCCGTCCTGAAGAACAATATGGTCGATCGTGTCGTTGACCAACCCGAGATCGACGATCTCCCCCTGCCTGAGAAAGAGGAAGGGCTGGCTGTCCAGAAGCTTTCGGGCTTCGGCCCGGTAACGGGACCTGTCGCATTGGGCACGGATGGCCTGAACGGCGGCTCCCTTGCGGGTATTGAGCATCTTGAACTGAATCCCTGAGCGGTCCGCCAATTCGCCCATGGCGCCCCCCATGGCATCGATCTCCCGAACAAGATGTCCTTTGCCGATCCCTCCGACTGAGGGATTGCAGGACATCTGTCCGATGAGATCAAGATGCATCGTGACGAGAAGGGTGCGCTGCCCCATGCGTGCAGCGGCGTAGGCGGCTTCGATTCCGGCGTGACCGCCTCCGATGACAATCACATCAAACGTGGCTGAATTGAAGAGACCCATGAGGTTATTTCCCTAGACAGAAAAGGTTGAAGACACGATCGTAAATATCGGATGCGGGAACGGTCCCCACCCCATCTTCCAACACCCGGCGTCCTTCTTCAAGGGCAGAGAGTGCCACGTCGATCCGTCCTGAATCGAGAAAAGACCGGGAATTCCGAATGGCCGAACGGAGGTGTCGTAGAATATTGATCTGACGGTCGGAGTCGAGGGAGGAGGATCCCGGGGGGAGTGAGGAATAATAGTTTTCGGCCAGATTGCGAAGGCGGTCACAAAGGGAGGAGAGACCCCTCCGGGTCCGCGCCGACACAAGATAATCGTAGGGGGAGGGATCGGGCGGCAGGGACAGGTCGACTTTATTCCAGAGAAGAAAAACAGGAACTCCCTTTTGGAAAGGAAGGGATGCGGGAGGATTTGGAAATTCTGGACTGGCGATCCAGAGGACGCAGTCCACGCGGGAAAGTGATCGTCGGGTCCTCCGGATGTCTTCCTGTTCGATCGTGTCTTCCGAGGAGCGAATGCCTGCGGAATCGAGAAGAACGAGATCTCCAAAGGGAAAGGAGAGACGTCCCTCCAAAAGATCCCGGGTCGTTCCGGGAAGAGGAGAGACAATCGCAC
>DAIBSV010000170.1 GCA_027415455.1 Nitrospirota bacterium
TCTCCCGAGCCGCCAGGGCGATAGGACCTTTCCCTCCCCCGTCCGAGCACAGGACCGCATCCCGGGCCAAAAGGGGTTTCAGCACCGCTTCGGTCTCCCGGTGGCCGTCCTTGGGAAGAATCGCATCGGCGGTCGCCCCCGACCGGTCTCGGATCACCAGGACGGGAACCTGTTCCCGGGAGAGCCCTCGCTTTTGAGCCCGACCGCCCCGTTTTCGGGCCCGTCTCGGGAGCCCGCCCCGTTGTCCCTTGTAGGATCTCAGAAACCAGGTTTCGTCGGTTTCGACGATGCCGCTTTCCTGTCGGGCTTTCAAACAGGCGGGCAAGGCCAGAAACCGGTGTCTCCACAGAAAGGCCGCTTTCGTGTTGATCCCGCACCGTCCGGCCGCCTTCCGGACCGACTCCCCTTCACTGAATTTCTCCAGAAAGAACAACCAGCGGTCCTTGTGGTGCAGTCCCGAGAGGGGCGTGTTCGTCAAGGCATTGAAGGTGCGATGGCATCCCCGGCACCGGAAGCGCGGGAGCCCGGCAGCCTGTCCCCACGGTCGGATCTCCGGATGGTGGCAATGGGGACAGGCCGTGGGAGTTCCCACCAGGGAAGCGACCTCGTCAACCAAGTCTTTTTTGTCCCTCCGTTCGATCGCAACTTTCAGATCGTGTCGCTGAGCCGATGTCATGGTCGGAACAGCGAGAAGACATCGGTCGAATGAGCTTTTCTTCACGGGAATCACCTCCTGAATCAAGTCTACACCTGATCAGGAGGCTTACAACATGAATCGGTAACATAGCCTTAATCAAACACACATCAAGGAAAAAAGTAGAATGATTGCTATTTTTGAGATGTGAATCGGGAGACAGGGGAAGGAAGGATAATTGTTGGAAAATGTGTTGATTTAACTTCGACGGAATTCAGGACAGTTTCAGGAATCTGTTCCTTGGATCATCTTGCCAAATAGACCTTGAACCGGTTCATCTCCACTTTCCCTTTAGTGACGCATTTTTCCAACCGCCACAAAGAACGACCAGAATATTCCGGCAAGGAGATATGATGCCCTACATCCTGACTGGACGAGGTCTGCAAAGAAAAATATTCAACCTCTTCGACCCCGGATTCCTGGGATCCGCCGCTATCGTCCTGACCCTTTATATCCTCCTGTCCATGGACAGCGCTCGCATCGACCGGAGAATTTTCCTGACGACCCAGTTCTCCGACGCCCTGGTCTCCCTGGAGAGAATGGATGACCTGCTGATTCTGAACACCCTCTCTCCTTCGGGCGCCGCTCCCTTCGCGTGGATCCCCTACCGGGCCGGACTGCTGATCCAGGGAAAGATCGATCTGGCCGTCATGAAGACCAACAAGTCTTTTCTGGGGGAAAAAGGACAACGGCTGCTGACCAGGACGGACTCCCTGTTCGGACAGCTTCAGAAAGGGCTCCTGTCCGGAAGCCCCATTCCCCTTCTCGCGGAAACCGACCGCCGCCTGTTGCTTTTGAGCACCGAGCTCTCCAACCAGGCCTCCAGCAGCCAGAGAACGTTTTTGCGGCAAGGGCGCATGCTGGACATTGCCAGGGAGTTCGTCGTTCTGACTGGTCTGCTGGGAGGAGGAATCTTTCTCCTCCGGAAGGCGCGCCACCTCTTGAAGACTTCCCGGCAAAACTCTTTTTACAGGGCCCTCTCCCGGGTCGACCGTCTGATCCTCCCCCTTCCCGAAATGGAAACACTCCTCTCCGAAACCTGCCGCATCATTGTCGAGGAAAGCGGTCTTCTGCTGGTGCGTTTCGTCCAGTACGACCCGGCCACGGAAAAAGGCCGTCCTTTGGCCACCTTCGGCAAGGCGAAAGAAGAGTTTTCCCGGTTCGTGCCTTCGACCGATCCCTCCGTTCCCGAAGGACAAAGTCTCTGGGGCGAGACGATCCGGGCGGGAATCGCGGTCGTCTGGAACCGGATCCGGGAGCATCCGGGAGCGGGATTTCTCAGGGAGCGCTACCTGGAGAACGGGATTCTCTCCGGGGCTGGCTTCCCGGTGTTTCGGGGAGGAACCCTGTTCGGGGCGCTGCTTGTCTATTCGGACGAAGAGGATTTTTTCGATACGGCTCTCGTGGAGCTGATCGAGATTCTGAGCCAAAACATCTCCTTCTCGATCGACAACCGGGACCGGGAGGAGGAACGGAAAAACCGGGAAGAAGAGGTGACCCACCTGTCCCTTTTCGATCCCTTGACCAATCTTCCGAACCGGCGGCTTTTCCATGACAGGATCCATCAGGCCATCGAACGCCATTTCCGGACAGGGGAGCGGTTTGGAGTGGGGATCCTGGACCTGGACGGGTTTAAACAGGTCAACGATCGCCTGGGACACCCGGCGGGGGACAGACTTCTTGTGGAAGCGGCCGGTCGTCTTCAGGGAGTCCTGCGGGGCATGGACACTCTGGCCAGGCTCGGAGGGGACGAGTTCGGATTCCTTTTTGCGGAACTGGAAGGAGAGAAGGTGTCGACACTCTTCAAACGGGTGATCGACTCCCTTGCCCTCCCGTTCGTCCTGGGGGAGGAGAGCGTCTCGGTGGGAGGAAGTCTGGGCATCACCATCATCCCCCCCGACGAGGGCGACGACGAGAGTCTGCTCAAACATGCCGATATCGCCATGTACCGGGTCAAGGAGCACGGAAAAAACGGGTGGGAGCTATTCAGTCCCGCCATGGCGGATGCGCTTGAAAAGAGCCACCGGCTCCGGGAAGATCTCGTGAATGCCCTCCAGGAAAACCGGTTTGTCCTCCATTACCAGCCTCAGGTCGAGATGAGTACGGGAACACTGGCGGGAGTGGAGGCACTCCTCCGCTGGAACCATCCGGATCAGGGATGGCTGGACGCGGAACAGTTCATCTCCGTGCTGGAAGGAAGCGAACTGATCATCGATACAGGACGGTGGATCCTGGAACAGGTTCTTTCCTGGATCTCCGACTGGTCGGGGAAAGGGATCACTCCCAAAGTCAGTATGAATATCGGGATCCGGCATCTGCTGTCCGGAACCTTCGTCGACGATCTCAGGCAGGCCTTCCTCCGCCACCCGGGGGTTTTTCCCCAGTCTCTGGAGCTCAAGATCCCGGATATCGGGTCCTTTCGGGACCTTCAAAAAGTGAAAGAAGCGTTCGACGCCTGCCGTCACTTCGGCGTCTCAATCAGCACCGGCAATATCGGGGTGGGGCACGGCTCTCTCTCCTTGATCCAGACTCTGGGAGTCGACCGTGTGACGATCGACCGGAGATTCGTCCGGAGACTGCCCGACAGCCCCAAGGATATGGCCATTGTCGCAAGTCTCGTGACATCGGCCCAGTTGATGCTGGTCAATGTGATCGGAGAGGGGATCGAAACGGAAGAGGAAGGATCCATTCTTCTCCAGTGGGGCTGCCGGATCGGGCAGGGGTTCGCGATTTCTCCCCCGATGCTCCCGGAAAAGCTTCCCGAATGGACCGGGAAGTACCGTCCCTTCGACTCCTGGACCCGGTGGAAAGACCTTCCCTGGGAGCCGAGGGATTATCCCCTGCTCATGGCCAGGGAAGCCGCCCGTGTTTTCTACAAAAACTTTCTGGAGGGCATCGACAGGCCTGGAGAAACGCGGCTGGAATGGACCGATTCCCATCGGTGCCTTCAGGGGAGATGGATCGACGGGAACGGCGGGATGCGTTACGGGAGCACGGCCGTGTTCAGAGAATATCGGGAGGCCCACGAACACCTCCATTCCCTGGTCCGGGAGGCCCTCTTGGCCCGAGATGCGGGGGA
>DAIBSV010000171.1 GCA_027415455.1 Nitrospirota bacterium
GATGGATGAAGCGAACCACTGCGTCCTGGTGATCGTGGGAGCCACGAAAGAGGGAAAGAAGGAGCTTGTCGCTCTTTGTGACGGCTACCGGGAAAGCGAGCAGTCCTGGAAAGAGCTTCTCCTGGATCTTAAGGTCCGAGGACTTTCCGTGGATCCGAAGCTCGCCATTGGCGATGGCGCGTTGGGGTTTTGGAAAGCCCTTCCCCAGATTTTCGGAGAGACCCGAGCCCAGCGGTGCTGGTGTCAGTGGGAAGTGTAAAATCCCCCCTCAGTAGGAAATGAAAATTCCCCCCTGGAGGAGGGACGAATGGAAGAAGAACAGGGGAAAAAAGGAAGTCAGAGTGATAGTCTCCTTTCCGGGATGGATCCCGGAAAGGAGGAACTCTTGATCGGAAAACAATTGCATGATCGGATCGGGGAGATGTTCCGGTCCGGGCGCAAGAAGAAAGAGATTGCCCGGCTTCTGGGGGTGGACATCAAGACGGTGCGGAAGATCACGAAAGGGGAGTCCTGGGAGCCCTATGTCAGGACCACGAAACGGGAAGGAGTCCTGGATCCCTGGAAGGAGTGGGTGACGAAGCGCTCCCCGGAAGTGGGATACAACGTCCGGGTACTCTTTCGGGAGCTTGGAGAGCAGGGATACCGGGGAAGCTACGACACGGTCAAACATTTTGTGAAGCCCTTGCGGACCCCGTCTTCCTCCCGGGACATGACCGTGAGATTTGAGACGCGTCCGGGAGAGCAGGCCCAGGTGGACTGGGGATCGAGCCAGGTCTGGCTGGGAGAGGAACGCGTCCGGGTTCGCTTCTTCGTCATGACCCTGGGATATTCCCGGAGGATGTTTGTCAAAGCCTACCCGAACGAACGTCTGGGCGCCTTGCTGTTGGCCCATGAAGAGGCCTTTGGCTTCTTTGGCGGCGTGACGGAAGAGATTCTCTACGACAACCCGAAGACGATGGTGATCAAGCGGGAGAGCGGGACCGTGGTCTTGCACGGCGTCTTCGAAGACTTTGCCCGGCACTGGGGGTACCAGCCGCGCTTTTGCCGGCCCTATCGGCCCCAGACGAAGGGAAAAGTGGAAAACGGGATCAAATACGTCAAAAGAAACTTTCTGGCGGGCCGGCGCTTTCGGGACAGGACGCATTTGAACGAAGAACTGGCCCGTTGGAACCAGGAGGTCGCCGACCTCCGGATCCACGGGACCACCGGAGCCCGACCCATCGACCGTTTTCGGGAAGAGCGACTAGTTCCCTGTCCCACGGTTCCCCCGTATCTTTCGGGGCTTCCCGGAACCCGGACGGTGAGCCGGGACGGCTGGGTCCACTGGAAGGGGCACCGCTACTCCGTGCCGCTCTCTTGGGGGCCGATCACGGTGCGGGTCCAGGAAGAGGAGGGGCGGGTTGTCATTCAGAGCCCGGACCAGGGAGAGGTGCGCCATGCCCTGCTGGTCGGAGACGCGGGCCAAAGTCGCCTCGTCGCAGATCACCATCGGCTCCCAACCGTGGAGACCTCCCCCTCATCCGCTGCAGAGACAACGCCTCCGCAACATGATCCCCGGTGGCAGGAGGAAGAGGTCCAAGTCCGCAACCTTCAGGAGTATGACCTCCTGGCAACGGCGGAGGTGGCCTGATGGAGAGTCTGGAAGAGGCCCTGCAGAAACTCAAGCTGTCCACCCTGTCGGAGAGGCTGGAGGGATGGCTTGAAACGGCGGCCAAGCAGGAATGGACCCATCGGGAGTTCCTGGAGAAGATCGTCGCGGAAGAGGTGGCCGGAAAACACCACAAACGGACCGAGATGGGGGTCCGGATGGCCCGCTTCCCCTTCGTCAAGACCCTGGACGGGTTCGACTTTTCCGCCCAACCCTCGCTCGACCCCAAGCGCGTTCGGGAGCTTGCGGCCTGCCGGTGGGTGGCCAACGGGGACAATGTGATCTTGCTGGGACCGCCTGGAGTGGGAAAAACCCATCTGTCGGTGGCGCTCGGGGTGGAAGCGATCCGGAACGGCTACCGGACCCTCTTTGTGGGAGCCCAGACCCTGATTGCGGGCCTCGTCAAGGCCCATCAGGAAGGACGGCTCGAGGAGAAGCTCAAGCAGCTCTCGCAGTTCAAGCTTTTGATCATTGACGAAATCGGGTACATCCCGATCGATCGGCTGGGAGCGAATCTTTTCTTCCAGCTCATCTCGCGCCGCTATGAAAAGGGCTCGATGATCCTCACCTCGAACCAGACCTATGCAAACTGGGGAGAGATCTTTGGAGATCCGGTCATTGCCAGTGCGATCCTCGACCGGGTCTTGCACCATGCCTCGACCCTCAATATCAAGGGGGAGAGCTATCGATTGAAAGAGAAACGAAAAGCCGGACTCTTGTCTCGGCTCGGGGAAGAGGTCGCTAAAACGGAAGCAGTCTAACGGGGAAGGGGGGAAATTTCAATTCCCCAAAAGGGGGGAATTTTCATTCCTATTGACACCAAAGAGAGACTGTAGACTCTTTGTAGAGTCTTAGTATGATTTTTTGCCACACTGCATAGTGTCTACAGATATGAATATTTTCAGGATTGGCGTTCCTGTTAGTTCCGAAAACGTTCCTGATAGTTCCGTTTTTGTTCCCGTTAGTTCCGAAAAGCGTTCCCGATAGTTCCGGATTTCATTCCCGTCGGTTCCTCACTTCGGACGCCCTATTTTGAAAATCCCTTCTCCATTTTCTTCTGCTGACCAGCCTATCTTAGGCAATTCTTCTTTCAGAAATTTCCGCATTTTCCAGAGCCGCTTCCTGGACTCGTTTTTCGGTGCCGAATGAGACCACACATGCTCCCCAAGAGTTTGAGGGAGGATAGAATCCTCTTTTCCAGGGCGAAGCCATGAGCAAAGCCACGCATGCGCAGATTTCCCCCACTCCGTCTCGATCATCTTGCGTTCGGTGAGGTCGATCCGAACATGTTGTGACAGAATCGCAAAAGTATTGAGCGGGTTAAATGCGACATGGATCTTTCCTTCGGGATCCTTGTGCCAGCTCAGCAAATTCGAGCCGTATTCCTCTCCCGTCTCCATCTGGTAGTGAAAGGAAATCCCCTGTAGGCGCTTCATCCCTTCCCGAATTCGTCCCCAGGTAACAGTTGTGCCGTGGATTTCCAGACAACCCGCCAATTCCTTCTCGGAAGTGGTGATCTTCTGAATATCGTCCATCAAACCCTCGATCCGAATTTTGGAGCGTAGATCTTTCCCTATGGGTCCTGAAGGAATGGGTGGCAAAAGCCCGCGATCATTTCTTTCAATCCCGGCAAGGGCCAGAAGCACAAAAAAGATGGATTGATCGTCGATCCCTAAGAGGTCGATTGATTGGAGATGGACAGTGCCGCCTTTAATTCCGTATCGAATGTCGATCCCCCTTTTTTTATTGCGTTCACCGCGTTGTAAAGGCCGAAATATTGGCATCATGGCGAGTTCCCTGTGATGTCTGGCGTGCGTAATATCAGTCCTGCTCATAATGGCTTCCCCCTTCTGCTGTCGTAACGAGTGCAATCGTCCGACCCGTCCGACCCGAGGACGATCTTTTTGGTTTTTCTCCTCCTTCTTTTCCAAGGGGCGGGGGGCCAGCCACAAGAACTCCACCTGCCTTCCGATTAAGCCACCATTCCCCGCCTTCCGGCCCATAGTTTGCCCGAGGGATGGTCACTTTGATTTTCTTCTCGCCCGAATCTTCAATGATTTTCTCCAGGTGGAGGCTCCAC
>DAIBSV010000172.1 GCA_027415455.1 Nitrospirota bacterium
GTGATCTTATATTCTGACATATGTTCATTATACAAGTTCCGTATCAAATAACAATCCGGCTGCCGCTCACCCCATGTTTAAAGCCAGGGGCTTGCGCGGCAGATTTGGTCAAGCAAGGTCATTTCCCTCCGCCCAAACGGACCATCGGGAGATTCGAGTCTTTCCCCGAGTCGATCCTCACCTCACCCCTAAAGCCTGTTCATTGGATCATAGGATCATACCAATTGTCGGATATTTGTAAAAAGGTGGACAAAGATTGTTGTCCATATATGGACAAGTTTGTCGCATCCGGTTATCTTCCCTTTGTGAGAGTTTTGTAGTTAAATTATTGTTATTTATATATATATTATTTTGGCACGTTTTTTGTATGAGGAGGGTGTCATCCAGGTCCCTCCCCTGCCGGGAAGAAGACATTCGGATGACACCCTCCGGAACAGTGCCGTTCCAGAATCTTCATTTCTCGCCGCCGAGATCTTACTCCGATTCCCCTGGTGCGCCCTTTCGGGCCATCGATTCTCTCAGCTTCTTGTTGGACAAGCCGATTATCCGGCTATCAATAACTGGATCTGCCGGTCATTTGACCTGCACGAATCTTTGAATCTATTAAACTTATTTCAAAGGAGCTTCGATGACGCTCGACCGTCGCCTGACACGATGGGGCCGTATTCTCCTGGCCTCCGCCCTCCTGGTCGGAGGGACGGAAATCACCCTTGCCCGGACGGGGATCGCGTGGGCGGATTCCTCCGCGCCGGCAAGCGCCCCTTCCTCTTCTTCTTCCAGCCCGTCGGGCACCACGCCGGCTCCGGCGGCTTCTTCGAGTGCGCCGGCCCCGGCCGCGGCCGCGCCGTCGGATCTGGTGATGCCCTCGATGAACATCCACATGAAGGGATTCGTGGACGTCTACGCCCAGTACAACCCGACCTCGGCGGGGACGACCGACTTCCGGGCCTACGACTACGGGGCCAACTCCTTCAACGTCAACATGGCCCAGCTGAAGCTCTGGCGGCCCGACGACGACGGGGTGGGCTTCGTGCTGCGGGCGGACTTCGGACCGGGGGCCTACGCCTCGGCCCAGAACTTCTCGCCGGGCTACTACGGGGCCCTGGGCGGGGGGCACGCCTTCACAAGCAATTCGACGTCCCTTCAAGCGCCGAACGCGGCGGGGATGCCGTACTCCTCCTTCTGGATGGAAGAGGCGTACGTGAACGTGCTGGTGCCGGACACGAACAAGGAGCTGGAGGTCTTCACGGGGCAGTTCCAGACGCTGGCGAACTTCGAGGTGATCCAGCCCTACGGGAACTGGATGATCTCGGACGGGTACACCTTCTTTCTGGGACCCTATACCCAGACGGGGGTGCGGGTGCACTACGCGCCGAACTCCACGACGAACCTCTACCTGGGGGTGAACAACGGGTGGAACTCGAACTTCCAGTCGAACGAGGGGAGCTACTTCCAGGACATCGAGCTGGGGCTGGTGGCGAACCCCGTCTCCTGGCTCAACATCAACTTCTCGGGGTATCTGGGGCCCCAGGTGCGGAACATGTACTTCGATCCGCTGTTTCTGGGGAACGTGGCTTCCGGATCCGCGGCGTCGAACCAGTATACGAACGGGAACGCGAACACGCCGACCTGGCGGAACTACGGGGCCTTCGTGGTGGAGGTGGGGCCCTTCGCCCACTTCACGCTGGTCACCGACGACTCCTACGGGTGGCAGGCGGAGGGGCAGATCAGTTCGACGACGGGGATGCCGATCGGGAACGCCACCTGGTACTCGAGCGAGAACTTCGTGCGCTATGACCTGAGCGACACGATGGATCTGGTGGCGCGCTACGAGGTCTACTACGATCCCAACGGCTTCATGACGGGGATCCCGGGGACGGCGATCAACGACGAGACGGTGGACTTCCAGTGGAACTTCTACCCGAACCTCATCAGCCGGATCGAATACCGCCACGACAACTCGAACAACGCGCTCTTCAACAACAGCCTCTACAGCGCGGCCAACCGGGGTCCGGCCCTCTACTCCCAGGACACGGTCGACCTCGAGCTCATCTACACCTTCTGAACCGATCGTCCGGAGGGTCACTGCGGACGGGAGAATGATTTCATGAACAAGATCGTCAGCAACGTCCTGATTTGGAAAAAAAGGCTGGCAACGGCCCTGACAGTCGCCCTCGGGCTTCTTCTTTCGGCCTGCCAGACCACCGACGCCGCCGCGGTCATGGCCCTCGAAGAGGTCGGGGGAGAGGAGCGGCACCTCGTGAAGAAGGTCTTCGGGGGACTCGTGATTGCGGTCGATCGCGACCGCTTCCCGGGGCAGGCGGGGCTTTTGATTCGACGGGTCCCGGTCGGATTCGACGGTCGGCCGCTCTGCCGGAAGGCCGGCGGATCCCTTCTCCGGGTCTCCCGGGTGAAGCGGGTCTTCGCCGTCAGGGCAGGAAGGCTCCGGAGCGCCTTTCTGGTCATGGGGGACCGCTCCCTCCGGGGCCTGCGCGACCTCGCCGTCGGCCAGTGCGTCACCGTCGCGCCCGACGAGGAGGGTCCCGGGAGGGATTCCGTCTCTCCCCGGATCAGGATCCTGTCATCCCGGAAGACGGAGCCTCTCCGGGCTCGGATCGCCCTGGGGATCGTGACGATCTGGGGACGGATCTCTCAGGGAATCCCTCCCCCGGCCGGGATCGGTCTGGCCCCGGGGAAGAACCGGCCGCGAGCGCCCAAAAGAAGCGCCGATTCTGCCCGAAGCCCGCGCCGTTCGTCGGGGAGGGGATCATGGGCCGGATAGAGACGGTAGTCCGCATCGTCGGCCTGATGCTTCTGGGAGGCCTTTGCGAGATCGGAGGAGGATTCCTGGTCTGGCGGTGGCTGCGGGAAGGACATCCCCTCCCGGTGGGAATGTCGGGAATGGCGATCCTCGCTCTCTACGGGGTCGTCGTGACGGCCCAGCCTCTTCCTTTCGGCCGGGCCTATGCAGCCTACGGAGGGGTCTTCGTCGTCATGTCGATTCTCTGGGCCCTGGCGCTCGACGGCTTCCGTCCGGACCGATGGGATCTGGCTGGAGCCCTCGTCATCGTCCTGGGCGTCGTCCTCATGGTCTTCGGCCCGAGAGGATGAAGGGCAAGCCGACCGGCCCCAGAGAGCCCAGGCCAGCGGACCATCGAATTGCGCCTCTTCTCCGACCCGATCGCCTTCGGCCCCTTCCGGGTCTGCGACAGGCAGATTCTCCTCCGCGTCCGGAGGGGGGACGAGCACGGGCAGGTCGATTTCAACCTTCCCGAAAAATTCGATCTGATCTATAGGGACGTCTCCGGAAATGATGTCCGTCCCATCATGATTCACAGGGCCCTTCTGGGATCGGTCGAGCGCTTTTTCGGAATTCTGGTGGAGCATTTCAAGGGAGCTTTTCTCCTCTGGCTCGCTCCCGAGCAGGTCACGATCCTCACCATCGCCGACCGCCACATTCCCTACGCGGAAAAGATTTCCCGTGCCCTCGAAGATTCCGGACTTCGGGTGGCGACGGATTTCTGAAACGAAAAAATCGGCCTCAAGATCCGGGAGGCCAAACTTTCTCAAGGTTCCGCAGATGTGGATCATCGGGGACCGCGAGATGGAGGAAGGAACGGTTTCGCTCAGACATCGTGACGGGATCCCAGGGGTAGCGATTCCCTGGTAAACCGCGAAGGCGGCCGTCGAAGAGGAAAACCGTTCCGGACTGGCCATCGAAAAAACAG
>DAIBSV010000173.1 GCA_027415455.1 Nitrospirota bacterium
CGTGGCCCCACCTCCGGGCCATCGTCGAGGCGAAGTACGGGGAGCGGGCGGAGGCCGTGGCCCTCTGCGCCTCGATTCTCAAGCAGACGGCGCGGACACAGACGCACGAGAACCTCCTCCGGATCGTCGAGCACTTCTGCCTCTTCCGGAAGTACCGCGACCGTGACCTCATGCACGACTTTCGCCTGGGAAGGAACGCGGCCAGAGAAGCCCGGAGCCGCTACGAGGGCATCCTGCACGGCTGGGAGTGGTTCGCCCTCCAGATCCTGGAGCCCGAGTTCCGGGGGAGGGGGTGGGTGGAGTGACAGTCGAAGAATTGATTGAACAGCTTAAACAGTACGACCCCGATAGCGAGATTGAGCTTGAAGTGGAGATTGGGAATGAAACTTATTGGATGAACTGTGCGTCTACCTATTTCTTTGAAAGGTTGGCTGAGGGAGGGTTCGATTTCACTGTTCTAAGTAATTTGACGAAGGGAAAGTTTGCCTCGTAATGGTTATTTCTCAACGGAGGACCGAAATGGCGGAACAACTGAAACTTTTCACCAGACGCACCCCCGGCATGACCGAGGCGGAAGTGGCGGCCATCCTCACCCTGATGCGAGAGACCGAGGTCGGTGCGGTCCTGACCTACGCCTCCATGTCGCACGCGCTGGGCCGCGACGTCCGGAGACAGTGCATGTCGGCCCTGACCGTGGCGCTTCGCCGGGCGGTCGACGAGGGAATGGTCTTCGATGTCGTTCCCACGGTCGGCTATAAGCGCCTCAACGACCTCGAGACGCTGGCCGTCTCCCGGAAGTCCATCGCGCAGGTGCATCGGAAGGCGCAACGGACGCTCAAGAAACTGGCGACGGTCGACCCGGCGTCCCTCGACAACGACGCCCGGATCAGTTACTCGTCCATCGTCTCCGCGATGGGGACGCTCTCTTTCTTCAGCTCCACGCCCAACGTCCGGAAGATCGAGGAGTCCAGCCCGAAGACGGAGCTTCCTATCGGCCAGATTTTTGAATTGTTTCGGTAATTGCGGCCGGGCGCGGCCGGGCGGGGCTTGGCGAGGCAAGACTGGGCTGGGCTCGGTCAGGAAAGGCAAGGGCCTCTTTTGAGGCGACACACAGGAGGGAATCATGAAAACCGTTATTGCACATCTGAAATCGATCAGCCCTTACTCACAGAGCAAGCATTACGACACGGAGCCCTTGGAAAAAGAGTCCAAGGTCGACTACGAAGCCCGGACATGGCGGGATCGCCTCCACGTCACCGAGGACGGCCACGTCTTCATTCCGCAGATGAGCTTCAAGAACTGTCTGTCGGAGGCGGCGAAGTACCTGGGCATCCAGATCCCCGGAAAGGGGAAGTCGACATACACCAAGCACTTCGAGGCAGGGGTTCTCGTCCTCGACCCCCTCGTGCTTCCGATCAAGAGGGAAGACGTCGCGGGGGAGTGGTTCTTCGTTCCGAGCGATGGCGTGCGGGGAAGCGGCAAGCGCGTCAACAAGTGCTTCCCGGTCATCCACCAGTGGGAAGGCGATGTGACCTTTCACATCCTGGACGAGACGATCACGATCCCGGTCTTCCGCAAGCACCTGGAGGAAGCGGGGAAGTTTATCGGGATCGGACGCTTTCGCCCGCGCAATAACGGCTTTTATGGCCGCTTCGAGGTGAAAGAGATTCGGGAGGGGTAATGATTGCGGCCGGGCGTGGCTGGGCCGGGCCGGGCCCGGCGAGGCGGGGCGAGGTTAGGCAAGACAAGTCAAGGGAACCACCAGGGGCCGTCTTCGGACGGCTCCTTTTTTGACCTCTTGACATCGTCCCATCGTTTTGCTAGCCTTCGGCTATGATGTAACTTTTGCGCCCGGAGAGGTTTTCTCTTCGGGCTTTTTTATTGGCTCACCTTCGGGTGGGCCTTTTTAGTTTCAGGAGGATACCCGGTGGCGTTTGCGGAGATTGCGAGTCTCTACGAACGCGACCGGCACCTCCCACTCCGCTCGCTCCGGCAGCAGATCCTCACGGCCTTCCGGGACGGCTCCTTCTTCGACCTCCTGGGCGTCCCCTTCCAGCAGGAGACGACGGAGGACGGCACCTACGTCCCCCTCCGGAAGAGAAAACCGGCCCTGCACGTCTCCTGGGTGAACGAGGTCATCGAGGACGTGGGCGCCCTCATTTTCGGAGAAGGACACTTCCCGGAGATCGAAACCGATTCCGACGACCTCACCGACGCGATCCTTGAGTTCGTGGCGGAGTCCGATCTCTCCACGGTCATGAGCGAGGCCGTTTACCGGGCGTCCGTCGGATCGGCCGTCCTCTTCGTCCGATTCATGGGGGATCCCGGAAAGCTCAGGACCTTCGTGTCGGTCGCGGATTCGACCTTCTACACTCCCGATTTTTCGCCCACGGATCCCTCACGGCTCATCCGTCTGACCGAGCGGTACAAGGTCAAGGGAGCGGCCCTCCGTGAAATGGGGTACGGCATCCCGGAGGATGACCTGTCATCCGACTTCTGGTGGAAGACGGCGTGGGACACGGTCATGGAGACCGGCTTCGTCCCCGTCAAGGTCGAGACGGACGCGGACGGAAAGGTGAACGACGCGACGAGTCCCGACCCCCGGCGGACCGTCCAGCACGATCTCGGCTTTGTCCCGGCCCTCTGGATCAAGCTGCCGGGCGGAGACGACCCCTACGACGGGCGCTGTCTCTTTGCGCGGGCGATGGACACGGTCATCGAGGCCGACTACCAGCTCTCCCAGCTCGGACGCGGCCTCAAGTACAGTCAGGATCCCCTCAAGGTCATCGCCTTAAACGGCGACATCCCCCCGAACTTCAAAAAGATCATCGCAGGCTCCGACATGCTCGTGCTGCCCGAGGGCGGCGAGGCCAAACTCCTCGAAACCAACGGGGAATCGGCCCGCGCGGTGATGGAGTACGTGGCTCTTCTCCGGCGATACGCCGTCCGGGCGATCTCGGGGAGCCCCATCGACCCCGAACGCCTGACGGTTCCGCAGTCCGGACGCGCGATGGAGATCCTGAACATGCCGCTGGTGCAGCTTGCCGACAAGATGCGGTCGGTCTTCGGCTCGGTGCTCCTCCAGCTCTTCGGGATGGTCCGGGACGCCTCCGCCAAGCGCCCCGTGATCGCCAAGGGGAAACCCTTCCCGAAGGATCCTGCCGACATCCGGCTCCGCTGGCCCGACTGGTACCCGCCCACCGCCATGGATCGCCTTCAGGACGTGCAGGCGGTCGCCGGTGCCACGCAGGCCGGGATCCTGTCCACCGAATCCGCGCTCCGATTCCTGTCCTCCCGCTTCGATATCAACTCGGTGGAGGACGAACTCAAACGACTCATGAAGGAGAAAGACGACAATGCCCGACGAGCCCAACAGCAACAGCCAGGGAACGGACAACAGCAGCAAGAAGCCTGAGACCTTCTCGGCGCAGTACGTGGCCGAGCTCCGGGCCGAGAACGAACGGCTCCGGAAGAGCGCCCTCGAAGTGCAGGCCCAGGGCGACGAGATGAAGAAGGCCCTCGAAGACGCCAAGAAAGCCTCGAAAGAGGCCGTCGAGGCCGAACGAAACGCTTTCCGACAGAAGCTCATGCTCCGCGAGATCCAGTCCGCCCTCGTGTCCGAGGGCTTTCTCGACAAGGACATCGCCTCCCTTCTGGCCCCGAAGGTCGCGGAGGAAGCCAAGCTGTCCCTGGACGAAAAAGAATCCGTCGTGGGTCTCAAGG
>DAIBSV010000174.1 GCA_027415455.1 Nitrospirota bacterium
GCCGCTGCCGAGCCCGCCGCCGTGGGCCTGCGCCACGACCCGTTCGGGTTCCGTGCGCTCGGTGTACTCCCCCTTGACGCGGAACGTGCCTCGGATGAAGGCGACCCCGGTCGTCACGGTGCCCGAGAAATGCGTCGCGTCGGCAACCTCCAAGGTGTGGGGGTCGTCGAGGCAATCGGCCAACCGATGGGCGTCGGTGAAGAAGGCATAGACGCTCTGCCGGTCACGACGGACTTGGAACGCGCCTTCGACGTGCATGCGAGCCCCCTTGATCTCCGAGACGGGAGCGGGTTCTCGGGAACAGCCGGACCGAAGGAATGAACCTTCCGCCCGGCCGCCTCTCTGAACCGGGGAGGCGTTCTACAGCGATTTGCTCGCGGCGAAAGGGAATTATATGAGCGATATCATTTGTGATATGGTGTCAACGATGTGCGGACGATGCGGATGCGGGGGGAACGAGATGGGCGGCCGAGGTGGATGCGGGTGCGGCGGGTCCGGCGGACCGATGTGGGCGTCTCGGGGTTACTTGAGAACCTCAGCTCCCGAAGACCTGAAGGATTACGCCGAGGACCTTCGGGCAGAGACCCAGCGGGTCGAACGGATCCTCAAGGAGCGGACCGCCGAGAAGGACTGAACGCGGCCCTCTGCACTGATGGACGACGAGGGGTTTGCCTCTCGCTGTCGCTGCGGTCCTTTCCGGGTGCGGTTCTTTCCTCCCGGACTCGTACGGCCGCTGCTGCTGAGATTGCTCGGAGAAGGGCGCAAGACGGGGTTCGCCCTGATGAAGGAGGTGGCCCAGCGAACCGATGGGCGGTGGGCTCCGGGTCCTGCCGCCATATATCCCGCCCTTCGGAGCCTCGAGGAGGAGGGGTTTGTCCACCGAGAGCCCGGGGGCCCCGGACTCCCCCGCCCTTACTCTCTGACCCCGAAGGGCCGAGACGTGGTGAGGGAATGGGAGGGCATGAAACGATCCGGGCGCGACGAACTGAGATCCCTGGTTCGAGTGTGGGAACAGCTTTGATGCGCCTGTCTTCTGGCCAGAGTACTGCGCCCTGACTGCGAGACTGCCTGACGCCGCTGTGCCACCATTTGTTGATAGAGACCTTAGCGGTCCCGAGTCTCGAGGAGGATCAGAAGTCCAACAACAATACGCGACACGGCACTCGCCCACCGTGCAGCGGATTTCCGCCGACACGAACAAAGTTGTTTCCCGTGAATCCCTGGGACGCAGCTCGTTGCGTCACCCACTCACGGTGGCGTTGATCGGGCTGGGGCTCGCGCTACTTGGAGTCCCGTTCGCTCTCGGGACGTTTCTCAACCTGTCCGCGGCGCGCCCCCCTTTCGGAAGCTACGGCATGATGGGAATGAAGTTCGCTTCAGGGATGCCCCGTCGCGAGCGCCGGTGTTGTCCTTGTCGCCCTTTCGGTCTCGTTCCTCGGGTGGCTCCTCGGGGCTGTAACCGCGGGAGTCGGGATGGCGCTCCTCTATCCGAACCTGGTCGCAGCGGTCGCCGATATCGCATCCCCGGTCGAGTGGGGATCGGTGCTGGGAGTCTATCGGTTCTGGCGAGACAGCGGCTACGGCTTCGGCGCCATCGCGGCCGGGCTCGTTGTCGACGCTTTTGGGCTGGCAAGCTCATTTCTTATCGTCGCTCTCTTGATGGCCGCGTCCGGTGCCGTGGTGGCGTGGTTCTATCGCGAGGTTGGGATCCATGGGCGGCCTCCGTCGCGGAGTTGACCGAGGCCCCGGGAATCCTCCTCCGAGGCTCGCGCCCCCCCACGTTCCTCCGGCCGACCGGAACCGATCCGTGAGCCGCCCCGACGCGAGGGGTGTGGAGAGAGTGAAGGGTATCCGGACGCTGGAGGAAGCGACCTTCGTCGCCGGTCCACTCAAGTCCTCCCCGACGGTGTGACGCACGGCTCGCCCGAACACAATCGGGAACGGAGTACAGTCTCACTGAGATAGGGCGATATAACCCACCACCAATCCGTCTGCCTCAGTCAGCGCGAGTGGAGGAGGCCTGCCAGCACTTTCGGTCGACAGGACACCGGACGCGCGCGCTCAGCCGTCTCAACTTACTGAACGGATCCGAGTTTGTCTCCACATGTGTCGTGCTTCGGCATCTACAGTTCGGGGAGGCCGAGCTTCTAAACACGACGCCAGATATTCTTGCGAGTCCCGGAACACATCTCGAGGGTGACAGGGCGCTGCATGCGCAATAACTTATGACGCTGTGTTTAGTCAGTGGCCAGTACCGGATTCCCGATAGGCTAATGTCAGTTCCAGCGCTTGAAACCCGCTGAGGGGACGGGTACGGGTGATGTACCCGGGCTAGGCAATGACCGTCTCACACCAACGACGACTGCATGACCGCTTTCCGGAGGTTTCGGTGTTTCGCGCGATATGGTCGCACCGTCCATACAGGATGGCCTTTCCGTTGCTCGCAGCCCTGGTGGGCATCGCGTACGCCGTGGTGATACCCCGCCTACCCATCTATCTCTTCGGCGCCTCGACTGTTTCCGGCGGAACTCTACCGGTTCCCGCCCTCGGCGGGACTCAGGTGGTATTCGCTCTCGGGATGGGGTTATTTCTCCCCGCGCTGATTCTCGGGAGCCTTGGTCTCCGGCGCTCGGCGCCTCCCTGTCCGGTAAAGCCGGCTTCCACCGAACATGTCTCGGGGAAGGTGGCAGGGGCCATCGTCACGAGCCTCGCACCCAGCCTCGCGTCAACGCTAGTCGGTTGTACATCTTCCCTCACCGTCGCGTTTGCCGCTGCGGGAGCTGCTACACTCGCGCCGACGTTGGGACACTTTCTCGGAACGTACGCGTGGGTCTTCTACATCCTCACGTTCGTAATCCTCTGGTACGCGTTACGGCGCCTCGGGCATCAGTGGGGGTCGTTGGCGGAGCGAGAGCCCGAAGGAGCGCCGACCGCCGCCTCTTGAGCGTCGGCCGAAACGTCTCCGATCCGGACTTCGAGGAGCGGAACGACTTCACGACGAACCCCACGGGGCAGGGTTCCATTTCGTGGGCTCGCTGAGCTCGACCCTGAAGAGGAAGATGCTCCGGCTCCCGCTGTCGAAGTCCCACCTCTGCTACGGGGACGGGCGGGCCGCCCCACGGACGTATCGGAACGATGCGCCCACCCAGTGGACGATGGGTCAGGGGGGAATCGCAACACGACACGATCGCTTGCGGTTGAACAGGAGCAAGATACTGTCGCCCTCAGGCCTTCATGACCCGCTTAGGGCTCATCGGCTGGAGGCCGTTGTACACCTCGCTCGACGTCATCCATCCGATCCCTCGGTGATGTTGCCGCGGACCCGAACTAAGGAGTTCGGCCCTGGCGGAACGAGTCGGGAGGAGAGGCTCACCCTACTTGGTGAAGGGGGACTCCGGTCACGTCCGAAGTGGACACGACTTCGGCAGGACCGAAATGGTCAGCCGGCCGGATTTAGAACTGCCCGGAGCGTCGTGCGCCCAAGGGACACCATTTCGACCGGGCCGAAAGGGTCGGCCGACTGGGTCTAGGGCCGCCCGGACCGTCGCGTGCTTAAGGTGCGATTTGGGAACGTACCCGCGACGACGACCTCCTGTTCCAGGTCAGGGTGGTCCCCGCGTTCTTGAACAGGAGTGTATGAGCGGCTAAACGTTGTTGATGGCCCCGTGGATGTCGTCCCAGAAGCCGGACCGTCGCATCCTCCATACACCGCTC
>DAIBSV010000175.1 GCA_027415455.1 Nitrospirota bacterium
ACAACTGGGACCATGTCGTCGCCGTCATGTTTGGAAAACTCCGGGTCGACACCGGCTGACCCGCTGCCCCTTCATCCCCCCCTTTTCTTCGATTCCTGGGCCATCCGCCCGACACGTCCGCCTCCTGAACGGATGCGACCGGGGTTTATACCTCTTCAAGCCTCGCGTTCCAGGGAAAAAGAGGTCTTCAGGCCTCTTTTCATTCCTCCTTCGGAAACGGAATCCCCGGCACACCCCCTCTCCCTCCCTTCTCAGAGACCCCAACGGCTCCCGGACTCCACGTTTTTTGGATCGACCGGTCCAAATTTGGAATTGCTGGAGAGTCCGCTCCCCTTGCTTTTTCCCTCCAAAAGGATAAAATGCAAAAGACCGTATCGTGACAAGGCGGGAAGGAGAATTCTTTTTCCGCCGCAAACCATCGAAAGGGGACAACAATGGGTGACATGCACTGGATGGTCTCTCTCCTGGTCGGCACCATCGTTCTGGCCGCTCTCCTCGCCGGGAACCAGATCAAGGAGCACTAGGTTTCGTTTTCGACCGGCCTCCGCCGCGTCCTTCGTCCGGGAATCCATTATTCTGATTTCCGGTCTTCCTTCCCCTTACATGCCCTGATCCCGGGAAGGACGCGCTACGGACGGCTCCGGCGGAGCCAGTCTCCGGATTTATCCGGACACTGGCTTTTTTTGCGGCCTTCCTTCCCGTCTTTTGGCCCGTTTTCCGGCAACATCCAATCCTTCGGTGAGCGCAATGATCCCTTCCAACCTCCCTTCGGCCTCCGCCGGCCTCCTGATCGTCTTCGAGGGCGTGGACGGCTCCGGAAAATCCACCCAGCTCCGGAGACTCTCCGCGAGACTCTCCGCCTCCGGGATCCCCCATGCCGTCACCAAGGAGCCAGGGGGAACCCCCCTGGGGAAAAAACTTCGCGACCTCCTTCTCGATCCTGACCTTCCCCTCGATCCCGAAGCCCAGCTCTTCCTCTTTCTGGCGGACCGGGTCCAGCACCGGCAGGAGGTTCTCCGGCCGTCCCTCGGCCGGGGGCAGGTCGTCCTCTCCGACCGCCTCTCGGACGCCACCATGGCCTACCAGGCCTTCGGCGCGGGGCTCTCCCGCGAACTGGTCGCCACCCTGAACCGTGTCGCCCTGGACGGACTCCGGCCGGACCTCACCGTCCTTCTGGACCTTCCCGTGGAGGCCCTCGAGGGGCGGCTTGCCGCCCGCGATTCGGGCCGGACCCGCTTCGAGACCTTCGGCCGGGAGTACTTCGAGCGGGTGCGGGAAGGCTACCGGGAGATCGCCCGGGTCCACGCCGACCGCACCCTGCTCCTCGACGCCACACTCTCCCCCGATCTTCTCGAAGCGGCCGTCGCCGCCGAGCTTTCCCGGCGCTTTCCCGGGAGGTTTTCCCCGTGAGCAAGGTCTCTTCCGCCTCCGGGACTTCCGGAATCGCTTCATCCTCCGTCGTCAGGGGCCACGACCGCCCCATGGAGCTCCTCGCCCGAATCGTCCGGGAGGGGCTCACCTCCGGGGCCTTCCTCCTCTGGGGGCCGGAAGGGGTGGGGAAGCGCACCGCCGCCGTCGCCTTCTGCCGCGGGATCCTCTGCTCCGGTGAGAACGGCCGGGGGCCCTGCGGAGAGTGCCCCTCCTGCCGGACCCCCCTCGACCGCCATCCCGATTTCCGTCTTCTCGACCGGGGGGAGGCCGCCTCGATCGGCGTCGATGCCGTCCGGGCTCTCCTTTCGGGAACGCTCGAGGCGCCGCTCCTCTCCCCCCTGCGGGCGGCGGTGATCGACGAGGCCCACCTCCTCACTCCCGAAGGGGCCAACAGCCTCCTCAAGACCCTCGAGGAGCCCGCGAACACCCAGCTCTTTTTCCTGGCGACCTCCGCCCCGGACCGCCTGCTCCCGACGCTCCGCTCCCGCCTTCTCGCCGTCCGCTTCCATCCCCTCTCCCCTCAGGATCTGTCCGCGCTCGCCCGGGAATTCCTGCCCGACGCCGCTCCGGAGGAGGTCGCCGCCCTCATTCCCCTGGCCGGAGGCTCCCTCTCCCGCCTGACGCGTCTTCTCGACCCCGCCGACCGGGAGGTCCGGGCGCAGGCGGAGGCCTTCCTGGGCGCCTTCAGAAAAGGCGGTGGGTCCGATGTCGCCGCCGTCGCCTCCTCCTTCGCGGCCCTTGCCGAGAAGGACTCCTTCGACCGTTTCCTCGACGGTCTCGAGCGCCTCCTTCTCTCGGCGGAGCGCCACAGCGCCGGCGCCGCCCCCGACCCCTCCTGGAGGGAGAGCGCCCTTCCCGCCCGGTACGCCGGAGAGATCCCGGATTTCGCGAGGGCCCGAATCCATGATAGGATAGGAGACATGCGCCGAATGGCGGTCCACAACCCGAACCGGGGCCTGGCCCTCGAGCAGCTCCTCTGGGAGCTATCGGAGGCCTTTGCCGCCGGAGGGCGTTAGCCCGGACCCCGAAAGCGATGCGCGAAAGGTTTTCCATGAACAGGACTGTCCTTCCCCACCCATCCTCCGGGACCGGGCCGGTCTGGATCCTGACCGCCCAGATCAAGAAGGTGGGGCCAAATATCACGCTCTGGGCTCCCCGCCGGGAGGAGCCGGAAGAGCCGCCGTTCCGCCACCACGACGCGATTCTCGGCGAAAGCCGGCTGGGTCCCGCTCCCATGACCCTCGTCGAGAATCCACGGATTATCGGAGGAGCGGATCGTCCCGCCCTCCCCGAATACCGCTTCATCCGTCGGCTGACCGGGGAGGACGGGCCCCGGCTCAGGACCCTGGCCGAGCGCGAGGCGGGCATGCTCGCCTTCGTCCGGGAGCGCGCCGGTGTCCGGGGACTCCCCATGATCTTCGTGGACGCGGTGGGCAACTTCGCCGGCAACGACTTTCTCCTCTACTACACCGCCGATGGCCGGATCGACTTCCGGGAGCTCCTGAAGGACATCCACGGGCGCTACCGCGGCCGTGTCGAGCTTCGCCAGATCAGCCCCCGGGAGCACACCTCCCTGCTCGACGGGCTTGGCGCCTGCGGAAAGACCCTCTGCTGCGCCTCCTTCCTAAAGTCCTTCCGGACGATTTCGACGAAGATGGCCCGGGACGCCGACTCCGAGCCAAACTCCCTGCGCTCGACCGGCATGTGCGGCCGCCTCAAGTGCTGCCTGACCTTCGAGGGAGCCTCCTCCGGGGAGGAGGGATCCGGCGGGGCCGGGGAAGGATGCTGCTCCCGCAAATCCCGAAAGGAAGAGTGGACCCCTGTGACGATCCCCCCGGAGGCCCCGTCCCGCTCCCCCGACAACCGCTATCGAAAGGAATCCCGTTCCCGTGGCTGATCCGTCCATTTCCTGTTTTTACCTCACGACCCCGATCTACTATGTGAACGACGTTCCCCACATCGGCCACGCCTACACCACCGTCGCCGCCGACGTCCTGGCCCGGACCCACCGGCAGATGGGCGTGCCGGTCTTCTTCCTGACCGGGACCGACGAGCACGGGCAGAAGGTCTGGCAGAGCGCGGAGCGCCACGGCCTTTCCCCCCAGCTCTACGTCGACCGGATCCTGCCCCGCTTCCGGGACCTCTGGAGCCGGCTCGGAATCTCGAACGACGACTTCGTACGAACCACCCAGCCCCGGCACGTCAAGGGGGTCGCGGAGGCGCTGATCCGCCTCCGGGAAAAGGGAGACC
>DAIBSV010000176.1 GCA_027415455.1 Nitrospirota bacterium
GATGATGGTCCGTTCCCGGACGCTCCTGTCCAGGGTGGCGATAGAAGGGACGGGATCGCCCGTGTAGTTGATCTTTTCGTAGATCTCGTCGGAGATGATGAGCAGATCGTTCTGGAGGGCGATCTCGACGATCCTCTCGAGCCGCTTTCGATCGATGATGGCTCCCGTCGGGTTGTTGGGAGAGTTCAGGACGAGAAGCTTCGAGCGCGGGGTGAGCACCTCCCGCAAGGCGTCCGGATCGAGCCGAAATCCGTCTTCCTCGCGACAGGGGATGAAGACCGGATCGCCCTGATTCAGGAGGATCTGGTCCGGATAGGAGACCCATGCCGGCGTGGGGAGGAGCACCTGGTCGCCGGGGTTGACGAGGACCTGGAAGAGTTCGAAGAGCGAGTGCTTGGCTCCGTTGGAGACGACGATCGCCCGTGGATGGAAATCCAGTCCCTGGTCCCGCAGGAATTTTTCACGGATGGCCTCCTTGAGTTCAGGAATCCCCCCCACCGCGGTGTACTTGGTGAATCCCTCTCCGAGGGCCTTCACGGCGGCCTTCTTGACGGGCTCCGGGGTGTCGAAGTCCGGCTCGCCCCCCGAAAAATCGAGCACGTCGATCCCCTGCTGCTTCAGCTCCCTGGCCCGGGCGGCAAGAAGCAGGGTCGGCGAGGGCTTGAGAAGGGAGAGACGCGAGGCCAAAAATTCTTGAATCGGTCGATTCATTCTTTATTGTCTCCGGGAATATTTTCTCTTCAGGGCCTGTTCGACAGGAAGGGGAACGAAGAGGGAGAGATCCCCTCCCAGTTCGGCGATTTCCCGAATCACGGTCGATGTGATGAACATATTATTTTTGGAGGGCATCAGGAAGACGGTTTCGATTTCGCGGTCGAGGTTCTGATTGATGAGGGCCATGCGGAGTTCGTAGTCGAAGTCGGAAACGGCCCGGACCCCCCGGAGGATGCAGACGGCTTTCTCTTCCCGAACGAAGTGGACCAGAAGGTGGTCGAATCCCTTGACCGTCACTTGCGGCTCGGGATAGGGAATTGAAGCCCTCAGAAGTTCGATGCGTTCTTCGAGATTAAAAAGAGGGGATTTTCGGGGGCTGTCCGCGACCCCGATGACGATCTCGTCGAAGATGGCCAACCCTCGGTGAAGCATGTCGAGATGACCGTTCGTCACCGGATCGAAGGTGCCGGGGTAGACCGCCCTGTGGTTCATCGGGTCGATGGAGCGAGGAGGCTCACGCCGCTTTCTCCATAATGGTGGTGAGACAATATCTGGCAACCCCAATCAGGGAGGGATCCCCATGGAAGGGAATCCTTGTGGTGATATTCGAGAACCATGAGGTAATTGGCACCCACTATACCATCGCGGCACAGTGCGTTCAAGAGCCCGGGCCAATCTGCATAATGGTAGGGCGGGTCGAGAAAGAGGATGGAGGGCGGAACGGAGGGGGGATCGGATCGCAAGGAGGAGAAGCCCTCCGAGAGCCTGAAGGAAAAGTGGCCGGCGTGGTCTGGAATTTCGCGCGAGATCCATCTTTCAAGGGCCGCCAGGAGGGGGCGATCCCTGTCGAGAAAGAGGACGTGGGAGGCGCCGCGGGAATAGGCCTCAAGGCCTACGGCCCCCGATCCGGCATAGAGATCCCAAAAGACGGAGCCCGGCAGATCCTTCTGGAGCATGTTCATGACGGCCGAACGGACTTTGGCGCTTGTCGGACGAACTTTTTTAGGATCGGGAACGGGAAGGGCCTTCCCTTTGAGGATCCCCGACTGGATTCTGATCATGGCGTCCCAAAAAAAAAGAGGGACCGGAGTCCCTCTCGAGATACGAATACCCGATTCGAAAAGCTTAAAGGCCGAGCGCTTTCTTGGTGGCCTTGTCGAGCTTTCCGGTCGCTTTCAGCTTGTTGGCTTTCTGGAAGGCGGCAATGGCCTTGTGGGTGATCGGACCGGGGTACCCGTCGGCCTTGATCTTGGCTCCCTTGGCGATCAGGGCCGTCTGAACCTTCTTCCAGAAGGCGGAAGGGCCATGCTTTTTGCCAGCCTTGGCCATTTTCTTGTGGGCCGCTTTCTTGGCCGGGGCCTTTGCCGAGGTTTTGGGAGCGGCATCACCGGCGAAAGCACCCTGAACGGGAAGAAGAATGATGGCAGCGGAAAGAACAATGCCGGAAATTGCAGACCCAACCGTGGCAAGAACTGTCATTTTTTCTGATTTCATCGTGAGAACCACCTCCTTTTATGCCGAATGGCCATCCTTCGCACTGGAAAATTCGGCGTTTGCCAGCGAGCCCAATCCCCCAAAAAACGGGGGCCTCTGAACATGAGATCCGGACCAGGTTGCCGTCCCTCCTTAAGGCTCTCGATCGATCCTCAAGGACCTTCAGGAGAGCCGGCAATAACCGGATGAGGGGCCTTGGCCGCATCACCGGCTATCCGGATTTTTCCGAATACTATCAATGATTGGATCATGTGTCAAGAAAAAGACCTGAGCGTCTTTGTCCGGCGAGGCGGAAAATAGGGTTCATCACCTTTTATTTATGGGGATGGAGAGGCAAACGGACTCCCGGGGAAAAGGATCGGGTCCCCCAAATGGGAGATGCGGGGATCATTCTTCAGGGCAGGCGATTGCGCTCCCGCACAGGGACCCTCCACTCCTGCCGCTTCCGTCTTTTTGTTCCGGTCCGATGCGACGTCTCAAAGCTTCGATCGACTGTCGCGATGATCGAATCCTCGGCAGGATCGCAAAAGGAGCGCTTCCTCTGCCCAATCGCCTTCCCTTCATCCGGTCGTGAGCGCCACCCCTCTTCCGGGAACCGTCTGAAACCCGCTTGTTCGTGCGGGGAAGCCGCCTCCTGGAGGAGGATGCCCGGCAATGGGCGAGCCTTCTCTCCGACTCCTCTGGCCCGAGTCCTATGGGACAGGGGGCTTTCGGCGTTGTTTTCTCCCGCAGGCCATGCAAAAATGAAGTTGAAAGCAACCGAATCCGGAGGGGCGACGTGGAAGATCCGACAACCGGCCGCGAGCGAGTCGAGCGCATCTTTCAGGAACTCCCCCGCATTTTCTCGGACGGGGAGGCGAGAGTCTCCACGGGGAAGGCCGTTCTGGATCTTTTCTCGGGACTCTCCTTCGTCGACGCCGTTCTGGTCCGACTCGAAAGAACCTCTTCCCGGAATGCCCGCACCTTTCCTTCTTCTTCTTTTCCCTCCGCGTCGCCCGCTGAGAAGAGGAGACTTTCCGCATTTCTGGGGAGCATGGGGCCTCTTCCCGTCATTCTCCGATCATCGGGATCCGGCGAAACCCCTCCACCTCCGGAGATCGAGGCGTTTTGCCGGACCCACGGCTTCCGGCAGGCGATTTTTCTCCCCCTTTTCTCGCCGGATACTGCGGGGGGAAAAAAGGGGACGGTCGCCCTCTTCCTCCGCAAGGAAAATGAAGGGGATCTTTTTTTCGACACCCTGGTTCTGAAGTCCTTCTCCCTGCTTCCTCTTCCCCTGCCCTCCCTTCCGGCGGACCTCGACAATCTGGTGCGGTTCTACAAGGCGCTCCACGAGATCAATCACCTGATCGCACGCCATCCTTCTCCGGAGCTCCTTTACGACGAGGTCTGCCGGATCGCGGTCGCTTACGCGGAGGGAAAAGAAGAAG
>DAIBSV010000177.1 GCA_027415455.1 Nitrospirota bacterium
ATCCGGAAAAGGGAAGGCTGTAGGCCGTTGCCCCTCCTGCGGAAGCGCCCGATTCGCCGGCCACAAGAACCTCGGGAGGGGTGACGGGGTTCGAGGGAATTCCGCAGGAGGAGAGCCCGAGAAAAAGGAGTGTCAGGAACAGTCCGGGCCCCCTCTTCACGGACGGCTCCCGTCGGTGTCCGCAAAGCCCAAGAATCGGGCCATGGGCGCCGATCCCAGGGCCCCGATGGCAATGGTCCCCACCACGACCGAAAAGACGATGAGGGAGGCCTGGGGGGGAAGAGCGTCGTGGGCGAGTCCCAGAAGGGCTCCCGCCATGATCCCGGTCTCCCGGACGACGGACATGAATCCCATCTCCTGAAGAGAGAACCGGGACCTTCGGTCGAGGGGAAGAAGAAGAAAGACGACCAGGGGACGGACCAGAACGACGAGGAAGAGGACCAGCAGCAGGAGACGCATCCAGGAAATCCCTTCCGTCGACCCCGGGATCAGTGTTCCCATGACCAGAAAGATGAAAAAGCTGGCCAGGTAGGCGACGAGATCGTTCACCGTCTTGAAGGCCTCTCCCGAAAAGGGGGAGGCCTCCTTCTTCGCGGCCTCGGAGGCCCGGCCCACGACCATCCCGAGCACGAAGGCGCAAAGGAGGGCCTGGCCATGGAGAAAGAGGGAGAGACCGAATCCCGCGAAAAGGGCCGACAGCATCAGAACCGGCAGATTGTCCCGGAAAAGGCCTATTTTCCGGTGGGTGGCAAGAAGGATGACGGCCATCCCCAGTAAGGCCCCGGAAAGAGCGCCCCAGAGGAGGGAGAAGGAGAAGTCAAGGAGCGTCCCCGAAAGGGATCCCTCCGGTCGGGAGAGCGAAAGGATGAAGAGGGTCATCAGGCTTCCCGTGACGTCCCCCAGGGCGCTCTCGGCCACCAGTGTCTCCGAGACCCGGGGAGGGATCGGGAGCTTTCGGAGGATCGGAAGGATGGAGGCGGGATCGGTCGTGGACAGGATCGCCCCCAGGAGAAGCCCTTCGTAAAAAGTCATTCCGAAGAGGCCATGGAGCGCGAGGGCAAGAAGAACGGCGGTCAGAACAATCCCCATGGACACCAGGAGGGCGATGGCGATCCCGTGGTCGCGGACCCGGTCGATCCGCGTCCGGATCCCGGCTTCGTAGAGGACGAGAAAGACGGCCCCCAGGAGAAGCACATGGCCGGCTCCCATGAGGGACTCTCCGGAAAGGACCCGAAGTCCGGTCGGACCGAGCAGAAGCCCGAGCAGCATGAACCAGAGAATGTCCGGAGTGCGGAGCCTCTCGGAAAGGCGGGAGAGGAAGAGGGCCGCAACCAGAAGTCCGGAGAGAAGAAGGAACAGGAGTGAGGCTTTTTCCACAGGATCCTTTCATGGCCACCGATATACCGGAGAATAGTTATTCGTGTATAATAGCCTCAAACGGATCTCCAAATCACTTTCCACGCAAGGAGTCCACACCCCATGCCCGTCTATTCCCTTGTGAGCCGGGATCCCGACCATTCCGGAGAGTTCGACCTCTGGCATCCGGAACGGATCCCCGAGGAGGAGTTCGGCGAACTCGTCCTGGAGGCCATGCAATGGACAAGCTCCGCCACCTGGCGGGAACAGATTCTTGAAGTGGGACGTTACCTGATCGAGAAACATGGCTTCTCGGAAGCCGGTGGTGTCTACCGCGTCTCCTATCCCTCCGACTGGTCCAAGCAGACCGTCGGCGACCGTCTCAGGGCGCTTCTGGCCAGGGACCGTTCAGACTAGACCGCACCCCCCGCGAGGCCCGAAAGGCCCGAAAGGCCCGAAAAAAAATAATGAACAGCCTGATCCATGCCGACCAGAGCCTTTTTCTCTGGGTCAACAATACACTTGACCGCTCCTGGCTCGATCCGGTCATGGAGGCGGCCACCGCCCTCGGAAACGGCTTCTATCTTTTCCCGATCGGCCTGGCCCTCATGGCCCTCTTCGCCCGAAAGAACTTCCGCCGCGACTTTGTCCTCTGGGCCTCGACCTCCTTCGCCTCCTTCATCATCGGGACAACCCTCAAGCATCTGGTCCACCGCGACCGCCCCCTGGCCGCATTCCATTCGGCCATCGTCTCCCATGCCGTCACAATCCATGTTCTGGGCCCCTCCCTCTACGCCAACTCCTTTCCCTCGGGCCACACCTTTACCGCATTTTCGACCGCTTCGCTTTTTTCCGGCCTGTATCCCCCCCTGGCCATTCCTCTCTTCGCCCTGGCGACCCTGACGGGCCTGTCCAGGATCTATGTGGGAGCCCACTTCCCCCTCGATGTTCTGGGAGGGGCGGCCATCGGCCTTCTCTCAACCTTTCTGGTCATGCGGTGGATCGCCCCCCGGTGGGTCCGGGCAGACGCCACCCCGGACGGCCCGGGGCCGACTCCATGAATCTCCTCGATCTCCCTGCGAGTCAATGGCCGGATAAATTTCAGGAACTGGGGGAGGCCTCCTATCGCGGCCGCCAGACCGCCCATTGGGTCTTCCGGAAAGGGATCACCGATCCCCGGGCGATGACCAATCTTCCCCCTTCCACCCGTGCCCTTCTGGAAGAGGAGAGGAGGCTCGGGATCCCTTCCCTCGAATCGGCACACACCTCCGTGGACGGAACCCGAAAGCTGGCCCTGCGCCTCGCGGACGGACCGGTCATCGAATCGGTTCTGATCCCTCGCAAGGGACGCATGACCCTCTGCCTGTCCACGCAGGCCGGATGCGGCATCGGGTGCCGATTTTGCCGTACCGCCGCCATGGGACTCATCCGGAATCTTTCCCCCTCGGAAATACTGGGGCAATGGATCCAGGCGATGCGCCTCCTCGGATTTCCCACGGACAGGGCGAAGGAGGGCCTCAGCATCGACCATGTGGTCTTCATGGGTATGGGAGAACCCCTGGCCAACCTCGATGCCCTGATTCCGGCCATCCGGAGCCTGACCCATCCCGACGGCATCGGGCTCTCCCCCCGGAGAATCACCGTCTCGACATCGGGTCTCGTCCCCAAGATGCGCCTTCTGGGCGAAGCCAATCTGGGAATCCAGCTTGCCGTGAGCCTTTGTGCTCCCGATGACCTTCTGCGGCGGGAGATCATGCCGGTCGGCCGGATCTACTCCATCGCCGAAATTCTGGAGGCATGCCGGGAGTTCCCTCTCCGGAACCGGGAGCGCGTCACCTTCGAATACGTCCTTTTGAAGGGCAAGAACGACCGCCCGGAGCAGGCCCGGTCACTTGGACGTCTGTTGGCGCCCTTTCGCTCGAAGGTCAACCTCATTCCCTTCAATCCCTTTCCAGGATCGCCCTTCGAACGGCCGGAAGAGGAGGTCGTGCAGGTCTTTGCCGATATTCTTTCGGGATTTCACATTACGGCGACAGTGCGGAAGTCCATGGGTCCGGACGTGCTTGCGGCATGCGGCCAGCTGGCCCGAGAAAGAGTCGCATCGGCCGGAGCCGAATACTAAGGAGGAGACCGTTCCGTGAGCCAGACCCAACCCTTCATCATGAAGGTGATTCTGTACCTCGGTATTGAATTTCTCCTGATTCAGGGAGGAATGACCCTCAATCTCTACGGGTCGAGACACAACATCGGCGGGCTTGAAATGGTGTC
>DAIBSV010000178.1 GCA_027415455.1 Nitrospirota bacterium
GGAGTATGATGGGAGAGCCCTGCGGAGAGACACCGGCATCTGCAATGTGTGCAGTCCGGGGCGCTGAGTGCCCCGCGGGAAAGTTTTTCGTGGATGAGTCGGGACAGGTGTGGACAGAGCCTCTTGCATCGATGGGATTTCATCAAACCTTGGGTCGCTTCTCCGGCTTCTCCGCGATGCCGGGGAAGCCGTCCTATCCGTCTACCGGGAGGACTTCAAGGTCGTCCTGAAGCCGGACGCCTCACCGCTTACTCTCGCCGACAGCGAGTCCCACGATCTTCTTTCGAAAAGTCTGCCCCGGATTCTTCCCGTTCCCGTTCTGAGCGAGGAGGGGAGGGAGATCCCTACTTCTGAGCGCGCGTCCTGGAGGGCCTTCTGGTCGATCGATCCCCTCGACGGGACCCGCGAGTTCGTTCGCCGCTCGGGGGAGTTCTGCGTGAGTGTGGCGCTGGTCTTGGACAGGGTTCCGGTCTTCGGCCTCATCGACATTCCCGTGGAGGACCGGATCTATTTCGGGGGAGAGGGATTCGGGAGCTTTCGTCTTGAAGGGGCCAAGGTGGACGGAATCGCCGGAAAAGGGCTGGAGACCATTCTCTCGGCCTGTGAGAAACTTCCTTTGGCCATGGGTGGAGGAGGATCTTCAAACGCACCCTGGACTCTGCTCGGGAGCGTTTCCCATCATTCGGAGATGCCGACTCGATTGAAGGACGCTCTTTCGAAAAAAGAATCCTTCCGGACCACGTCGGTGGGGAGCGCCATCAAGTTCTGCCGGATTGCCGAGGGATCCGCGGACTTCTATCCCCGTTACGGCACGACGATGGAATGGGATACGGCGGCGGGTCAGGCCATCGTGTGCGGGGTTGGAGGCGGGGTCGTCGACGCCGCTCACAAAAGACCTCTTCTTTACAACAAGTCCGACCTTGAAAATCCAGACTTTTTTTGTTTTGGTCCCCGATTTCGGAAACGATTTCCGGAGATTTTGATGGACGAGACATAACGCGGACCACATTTTACCCACAATTCAGGAGGGGGGTGTCCATTGAACGCTGAGAGGAATTCACGGTTCGACTGGGGAATGGCGGTCCTTTCCAAGGAGGATCTGTTTAATGATGGGACCTACCCTGGGCTTGAAAAAGAGGCGCTGATCGTCGGGCGGGGAACGCGGGGGGAGATTGTGAATGTCGGAACCCACAGCGAAAGCAATGTCACGGTCTACCTCGTCGAGTTCGAGGGAGGCCAGGTTGTCGGATGTTTCGAGGATGAGATTCAACCACTGGTTTGAAGCCGTCGATGGGAATGGATGACGAAATATCGGAAGGGATGAAACAATGACCGAGACCAGCCCTTTTTCGGATAAAAGTTATTTTGGGGGAGCCGTTCCACCGGAGATCGAAGATCTTCTGGGCGAGGCGGCGGTCCATTTCGCCGAGACCGAGAGGGCGCTTTCCTGTCTCCGTCTGGCGCTGAGCAGGCAACCGGAGAGTTTGGCGGTTTATTTTTCGATGTACAAGTTCCTGTTCTATAAAAATCGACTCGGGGAGGCGGAGGCGGTTGTCCGGCAGGCCCTGAAGGAGGCGGCCCGGCAAGGGGAATTTCAGGACGATCCGCCCGCTCTTCTCGCCATCAGTCTTCCCGCGCCGTTTTCAGATCCGGCTTCGCCCCACTACTTCTATCTTTTCTCCCTGAAGGCGCTCTCCTTCATTTTGTTGAGACAGGGCAAGATGGAGGAGTCGAAGACACTTCTCGATGTTCTGAAAACGCTTGACCCATCGGATCGAACAGGAGCGTCGGTGATCCGGGACTATGCCTGTGGAGCGATGTCGGCTTAGGAATTGTCCAGAGCAAGAATTTGCCGTGTGGGAATCGGAAGGGTCGTAAGGAGAGGTGCCAACCCGATACAGGTCTCAGATTCTATCGACCGGGTCTTTCATTTTTTGGTGCCGAAGGCGGGACTCGAACCCGCACGACCTTGCGATCACTAGACCCTGAACCTAGCGTGTCTACCATTCCACCACTTCGGCATAATTGGAGAGCTTCTAAAAAACTCATCCATTTTACTGATTTTTCCTTCCAAATCCAAGAGGAATTTTCAAATCGGAAGCGGAGCGGGATCATGGATCTCCCAACGCTTCTTAAGGGGCAATTGGGTTTGCGAAATTGCCAGACCAACGAGAACAATGAACGAGGAGGAACCGGAACAATGTCAGAGCAGCACTTGGGTGGACAAACACGGATGGAGTCCGACAGCATGGGAGCGATCCCCGTCCCGGCAGAACGATACTGGGGAGCGCAGACGGCCCGGTCCCTGATCTACTTCGCCATCGGGGAAGACCGCATGCCGGTTCCTGTCGTTCGGGCCTTCGGGGTGTTGAAGAAGGCCTGTGCCCTTGCGAACCAGGACCTGGGTCTGATGCCGAAGGAAAAGGCGGATCTGATTTCAAAGGCGGCCCAGGAGGTGATCGACGGACGACTCGATCGCGAATTTCCTCTGAGAATCTGGCAGACGGGATCCGGAACGCAGACCAACATGAATGCGAACGAGGTGATTGCGAACCGCGCGATCGAACTCGCGGGCGGGGAGAGGGGATCGAAGAAGCCGGTCCACCCCAACGACGACGTCAACCGCAGCCAGTCCTCGAACGATACCTT
Organism: Nitrospirota bacterium; assembly: GCA_027415455.1. Next base: position 2,650 of record DAIBSV010000178.1, read on the forward strand.
TCCCACGGCCATGCATATCGCCGCCGCTCTCGAAATTTCCGGAAAACTTCTTCCGTCTCTTGAAATTCTCAGAAATGCGCTTGATGCCAAGTCCCGTGAATTCTCCGACATCGTCAAGATCGGTCGGACCCATCTGATGGATGCCGTTCCATTGACCCTCGGCCAGGAGTTCTCGGGGTATGTGGCGCAGATCGACATCGCCCGCCGCTACATCGAGTCGATCCTTCCCGGCCTCTATGAACTGGCGATCGGGGGAACGGCGGTTGGTACCGGCCTCAACGCCCATCCCGAATTCGGGGAGCGGGTGGCGGCCCACATTGCCAGGATGACCGGACAGCCCTTCGTCTCGGCCCCCAACAAGTTTGCCGCCCTTGCCTCCCATGATGCGGTGGTCATGGCCAGCGGGGCCATCCGTACCCTGTCGACCGCCCTGATGAAGATTGCAAACGATATCCGGTGGCTGGCCTCGGGCCCCCGATGCGGCCTGGGAGAGTTGTCCCTTCCCGAAAACGAGCCGGGAAGCTCGATCATGCCCGGAAAGGTCAATCCCACTCAGTGCGAGGCCATGACCATGGTCTGCGTCCAGGTGATGGGGAACGATGCGGCCATCGGGTTTGCGGGATCCCAGGGAAACTTTGAGCTCAATGTCTTCAAGCCGGTGATGATCCACAATCTGCTCGGATCGGTGACGCTCCTCTCTGATGCCATGCGGTCGTTCACCGCCCACATGGTCGAAGGAATCGTGCCCAACCGGGAAAGGATTGCCGCGCTTGTGTCCGAGTCCCTGATGCTCGTGACGGCCCTTTCGCCCCATATCGGATACGACAAGGCGGCCAAGATCGCCCATGTTGCCCACAAGGAGCACACGACCCTCAAGGAAGCGGGGATCGCCTTGGGATTTGTGACGGGGGAGGATTTTGAAAGGTGGGTCAGACCGGAAAAAATGACGGGACCTTCGTTATAG
>DAIBSV010000179.1 GCA_027415455.1 Nitrospirota bacterium
TATTCCTCAGGGTTTGAGAGTGCCGGTGCGACCGGTCCGTCATCGTGGGTGTGCCCCTCTACGCATTCTGGTGGTGGGAGACGAGAACTCCTTTCATTGCCGAAGAATGATCAATAACAGGGTGGTTCTTTTCCTATTTCGTATCATGACACGTTTAAGCGGCTTTCTTTCCCGAGTGGCCCGCCGGATTGTAGACCGCGTCGTTCTTTGTGAGAAGAACCCAGATAATCCGGGCATTCTTGTTGGCCACGGCCACCGCCGTCCGATTGTATCCCCGTCGAAGAAGAAGGTCCGCAATCCAGGCGTTTCTTCCTCGAAGCTCCTGTCCTCCCGAGGCCAGTTTCTGAACGGATCGCACCACGGCGCGGCCTCCATGGATCAGGAGCGTTCGGAGATAGGTATCTCCCCGTTTCGAGATCCCCAGAAGGACGTTTTTGCCCCCACTGGAATGCTGTTGGGGCACAAGTCCAAGATAGGCCGCAAAGTGACGGCCGTTCTTGAACCGGAAGGGATCTCCCACCACAGCGATCAGAATGGTCGCCGTGAGAACTCCGATGCCGGGAATGGTCATGAGACGTTGGCACGTCGGATCTTTCTTGGCGAAGGCATTGATCTGACGGTCAAAGTCCTCGAGCTTCTCCGCAAGTCCCGCGAGCTCTTTTTGCATGGCGGCGAGGGTCTGCTTGAGAAACGGAGAGATCCGCGTGTCATCAACATCATTGACCAGCCGGTTCAGCTCTTCTTCGACTTTGCCGGCCGAAACCTTCAGGACCACCCCATACTCGGCGAGAATCCCCCGAATGTGGTTGATCGTTGCGGTCCGAAATTCGATGAGAAGCTGTCGGGCCCGGTGAAGGCTCTGGAGATCCTGGGCCTCTTCGGTCTTGATCGGAACGGTCGGCATCGAGGGCCGAAGGGAGGCTTCGGCGATGGCATGGGCATCAATCCAGTCATTCTTGTTCGTCCGAACGAAAGGCTTCACATACTGGGGCGCAATCAGAACCACCGTATGCCCCATTTCCTGGAATTTGCGTCCCCAGTAGCTCGCGGATCCGCAGGCTTCCATCGCAACGGTGCAGGGAGGAATGTTTTGAAGGGTCGCGGCAAGATCTTTTCTCGAGACCTTCTTCTTCATGACGTTATTGCCTTTTTCATCGAGTCCTACGAGATGAAACACGGTTTTTGCCAGATCCAGGCCAATTGCTGTAATCTTCATGGTGGTTCCTCCCTTTTTCCGGTGATTGGTGACGGTTAACCACCCACCATTCTGGCCCATCACGAGGCCGTCAAGGAAGGGGAGGGACCATTTCATTAAGAGCGCCCCCGCGCCTCTGATCCATGACCAGATCGCCCACTCTCTGACAGGACTCTGGAGCCGCCAGATCCGAAACGATCAGGAACCTTTGCCCGTCCTGCCCGTCCTCTTCTATCACGGATAGACTCCCTGGACTCTTCCGGAGAGGCTCTCGGGGGTCCTCCTTCCCCGGCGGTTCTCGCCCCGTCGTCTCCCGACTTCTCCCTTTCGGTCATCGACATGGCCCGCATCGACGACCGGGAAATCCAGAACCGGCTGGAAGACCTTTCGGCGATTCTCGCCCTCCTGGCCCTAAAGCACATCACCGACGACCTGGACCGCTGCCTCCGGATCCTCTTGCAGGAGGTCCGGAAGCGAAAGGCCGCCTATGGTATACTGAAGCCGGAACTCGCCTATCTCACAAGCTATCACGGCATCACCCGTCCGGAGGACGTCGTAAAGACTCTTGTCCCCATCTTCAGGGAGGAAGGCATGGCCCCCAACGTCATCGATCAAATGTTCGAAGAAGCGACCCAAAAAGGCGTTCAGCAGGGATTCCAGCAGGGAATCCAGCAGGGAGCCCGCAAAGAACAGGACAGAGTCGTCCGGGCCCTCCTTGCCAGGGGCCTTCTCTCCCCCGAAGAAATCGCCCGGACTCTCGGTCTGGATCTCTCTCGCGTCCACGCATTGGCCCGGGAGGCCAAAGAGCCGTCCTGACCCCGCATCCATCCCCCTCGAAGCCCTCTCAGGGGGTGGCGAGCTTGAGCTTGTGCTTCTTGCAGAGCTTGTAGAATGTCACCCTGGAAATGCCCAGAAGGTGGGAGGCCTTGGTGATATTGAATGAGGTCTGGGACAGGGCCGCCTCCAGTCCTTCCCTCTCGGCGTTGGCCCGAATCTCCTTGAGCTTGCCCAGGGTCTTGGTCGGGCGGGATTCAAGGCCCAGGTCGGAAGGCTGAATCATCCGGTTGTCGCACAGGACCATCGCCCGACGGATCCGGCTGATCATCTCCCGGACGTTGCCGGGCCAGCCATAGCCCTGCATGGCCTCGACCGCCCGACTGGAAAACCCCTTCAGGCATTTCTGCTTTTCCCCGGAGAACTTCCTGAAAAAGAAATGGGCCAGAAGCTCGATGTCCTCCGAGCGTTCACGCAATGGAGGCACGAAGAGGCGCAGGACATTCAGGCGATAGAAAAGATCCTCCCTGAACCGCCCCGCCTTGACCGCCTTTTCCAGATCGACGTTGGTCGCGGCGATCACCCGCACATCCACGGGAAGGGACTTCACCCCGCCCACCCGTTCGATCACCCGTTCCTGAAGAAAGCGTAGAAGGTTCACCTGCAGATCGAGGGGAAGATCGCCGATCTCGTCTAAAAACAGCGTTCCTCCCGCCGCCATTTCGATCTTGCCGGCCTTTTTCTGGTGGGCTCCGGTAAAAGCCCCCTTCTCATGGCCGAAGAGTTCGTCCTGGATCAGGGTGTGGGGGATGGATCCGCAGTTGACCGCAATGAAGGGGCCGGACTTCCGGGGAGATCGGTCGTGGATCGCCTTGGCTGTCAGCTCCTTGCCTGTTCCGGTCTCCCCCGTGACAAGGACCGGAGCCTCGGTCTGGGCGATTTTCCGGATGTCCTGGAAAAGCTGGCGCATGGGGGCGCTCGACCCTACCATCTCCTGTTCATCCCCCTGGGAAATAGCACCCGATTTTGCCTCCAGGGATTTTTTCTCGATCAGGGCCATCCCGTAAGCATGGCCGATGGCATGGGACAGTCGGAGGAGATCCGGGGGAAGGCGGTGGTAGTCAAAAAAATTGTGGCCGATCAGCGACATCAGGCGCTCGTCCTTGAGGCACCCCGGATCGATGAGCCCGATCCAGCGGGTCAAGTGGGACGTTCGGGCAATCACGGTCTCTATCTCGGAAATATCCTGCTGGTGGGACTTCGAACAGAGGTCATCGACCAGGACAATGAGCCCCACCATCGGGGGATGGGGATCATGGCCGAAGTTGAAGACGGGACGCGGCGGGATCGGCTTGAAACGCCACTCCGGCATGGTTTCCTGGAAGGCCGGCCCCCATTGGGAAAAAGCGTCATTCTTGTCCCACACCACGACAGACCGCTGATTGGCGATCATTAATCCCTCCCCCAAGCATCAAGACATATCCGATGAGTCTCGACCTTCATTTCCCGGCGTGCACAACCATTCTCCCTCCCATTGCCGACGGGGTGCTGACCCGTCGAAGGGCGGCCGAGGTAGTCCCCCTCGACTAGAGAATGCGGGGCAGAGAAAAAAAATTCTTTTTCAGAATGGA
>DAIBSV010000017.1 GCA_027415455.1 Nitrospirota bacterium
GAAGGGCCACCCCCCGGTGAAAGGGGCGCAGTTCTCCGTCCCGGGAGCGGGTCCCTTCGGGAAAGATTCCCAGGACCCCGCCCTGGCGGAGAACCTCCTCGGAAAAGGAAAGGGCCTTCCGGTCTCCCTCGCCCCGGGCGATGGGAAATCCTCCGAGGGAGAGGAGAAATCGGGCAAGCAAGGGGTTCGCGAAGAGTTCAGGCTTGGCGGGAAAGCGCGACTCCCGGGGAATGGCGTATCCCAGAAGGGGAACATCGAGCAAGGAGAGGTGGTTCGCGGCCACGATCACCCCTCCGGAGGAAGGAAGATGTTCCTGTCCTGTAATGGTCACGGGGAGGAGGCTCCGGAAGACCCCTCCGGCCAGAATGCGGAAGGATCGGTAAAAAAAGGTGGGCCAGATCGTCCCTGGAGGCGGGATTATCGGTAGCGCGCGACGATCCATGTCACCGCTTCGTCGATCGTGAGATGTGTGGTGTCGAGGCGGAGGGCGTCCGGAGCCGGAACGAGGGGAGAGATGGGGCGATCCCGGTCCCTGCGGTCCCGTTCGAGGATGTCCGACAGGATGGTTTCGAGCGGGCGATGGTCTCCCCGGGCCTCGAGATCCTTCTGGCGACGTATGGCCCGGACCCGGGGATCGGCCTCCAGAAAGATCTTGAGGCGCGCCTCCGGCATGATCACCGTTCCGATGTCCCGGCCGTCCATGACGATCCGGCCTCCGAGGGCGAGCCTTCTCTGGAGATCGAAGAGTGCCTTCCGGACTTTTGGCCAGGCCGAGACGCGGGAGGCCAGGTGCCCCACCTCCTCGCTCCGGAGATGGTCCGTCACATCGAGGCCCCCGATGGAGACCCTTGCCCCAGAGGGTCCCGGGGCGACGGTGATGTCGAGGGCTCCGAGGATCCTTGCGACCTCCGGATCCTCCTCGCTCCTGTGGGCCGCCCCGGCCGACAGGAGCGCCAGGGCGACGGCGCGGTAGAGCGACCCGGTGTCGAGAAAGACGAAACCAAGACGGCGGGCCACCTCCCGGGCCAATGTTGATTTCCCGGAGCTGGCCGGCCCGTCGATCGCGACGGCGTCGATCCTGACCTCGCTCAAGGACGGGCCACCGCATTGAAAAGGGCGGGAAATCCGGGAAAGGAGGTCTCCACGAAGTCCGTTCCCGTGATCAGAAGGGACTCGCCCCGCGGAAGGCGGGTCGCCAGGACCGCCATGGCCATCGCGATCCGGTGGTCGTGGCGGCTGTCTATCCGTCCTCCCCGGAGAACCCGATCCGGGCCCAGGCCCAGAACCGCAAGGCCGTCGGGAAACTCCTCGACCGTCACGCCAACCGTGCGGAGAGCGGCCACCATGGCTGCGATGCGGTCGGACTCCTTCACCCGGAGTTCCCCAGCTCCCCGGATCTCGGTGCGCCCGTTCGCGAAAGCCGCCAGAACGGCGAGCACGGGAATCTCGTCGATGGCGGAAGGGATCATCGAGAGGGGAACGGTGCAGGAGGAGAGCTCCCGGAAGGAGACCCCGAGAGTCCCGAAGGGTTCGCCTCCCTCTCCGGCGGGATCGGGCCGGCTGTCGATCGCGGCTCCCATAAGGGAGAGAATGTCCAGAAAGGCCGTCCGGGTCGGATTGAGCCCCACCCCGGAAAGTGTCAGGGCCGATCCCGGAACGAGAAGGGCCAGGGCGATGAAGAAGGCGGCCGAGGAGATGTCCCCGGGAACCACGATATCCGTTCCGGCGAGTTCGGAGGGCCATACCGTCACGCGGTTTTCCCGAACTTCGACACGTCCCCCGAATCGGGGAAGAAGGCGTTCGGTGTGGTCGCGGGTCTGAACCTCCTCGATCACCGTCGACGGACCACTCGCGGAGAGTCCCGCGAGGAGGATGGCGGACTTGACCTGGGCCGACCGGTGAACGTTGTCGTAGGTGATTGGGGAAAGCCGTGCTCCCCGGACGGACAGGGGAAGGAGACTTCCATCCTTTCGTCCGTCGAGGAGGGCTCCCATCCGGGACAGGGGTTCGGTGACCCGGCGCATCGGACGGGAGCGGAGACTTTCGTCTCCCGTCAGGACCCGGAATCCCGGGACGCCGGAGAGAAGGCCCGTCATGAGACGCACGGCGGTTCCGGAGTTGCCGAAGTCGAGGACGTCCCTGGGCTCCGAGAGCTGCGACAGCCCCGGACTTTCAAGAATCAGGCGATGGGGGGAGATCCGGTCCACGCCCACTCCCATGGAAAGGAAGGCCCGGAGGGTTCCCTCGCAGTCGGCGGAATTGAGAAATCCGGTTATTTCGGTCCGGCCTCTGGCGATGCCGCCGAAAATGACGGCGCGGTGGGAGACGGACTTGTCTCCCGGAGGCCGCAGCTCTCCCGAGACCGATCCGGCCCTCTCCACCTGATAGGTGCCGTGAAGGGCTCCTCCGCGGCATTCCTGGAGGATCATGGAGCGCCGCCCCCGGAAAGGGGGTGGGTCCATTCGGAGAGGAGGCGGAGCAGGGAGTCCTCCTCCCCCTTCTGCAGGATCTCCCGGAGGATCCCCAGCTCCCGGTCGAAACGGTCGATCGCGTCGAGGAGAATGGTGCGGTTCTGGGAGAAGATGTCCGCCCACAGATCGGGGGAACTCCGGGCGATCCGGAGAATGTCGGAGAAGCTGCCCCCCTTCTGGCTCCTCCAGTCGAATCCCGGATAGCGGTTCTCCCGGCGCACCTTTTCGGCGAGGTCGAGAAGACAGTAGGCGAGAACATGGGGGAGGTGGCTTATGTGGGCGACGATGCCGTCGTGGTCGGATGCCGAGACCGGAACGGTCCGGGCCCCCAGGATTTCCCAAAGATCCGAGAGCTTGCCGATCGAGGCGGTTTCCCCCGAAAAAGGGGTTAGAAATACGGTTCTTCCGGAAAAAAGGGTCGCCCGCGCCTCGGCGATCCCCGTCTTTTCGCTTCCGGCCATCGGATGGGAGCTCACGTAGAGGGGAAGAGCCTCCCGGAAGGCGCTCCGATAGGTTTCGTACAGGCTTCCCTTCACCGAGGCGAGGTCGGTCACGACAGCGGCGGAACTGCGCGTCCCGGCGATCTCCCTCCAGACCTCCGGAATGGCGCGGGGAGGAACCGCAAGAACCACGAGATCGGCTCCAGAAACCGCCGCGGCGTTATCCTCCTCAAAACGGTCGATCCACCCGCGTTCGAGGGCCAGTCTCCGGTCTTCGGGGTTCCGGGTCGTCCCGACGGTCTCCGGCGGGAGGGGAAGGGACTTGAGGGCCCCCGCCAGGGAGCCGCCCATCAGACCCGTTCCGAGAATGGCGACCTTCCGGAAGGGAAAGGCCCCCTGGGACATCAGGCGAGGGACCGGCCGACAGCGCCTGCCACCCTGCGTACCTCGGCCATCAGTTGGTCGAACTTGTCGGGGATGAGGGACTCCTCACCGTCGGAGAAGGCCTGCTCGGGATTGTTGTGAACTTCCACCATGAGAGCGTCGCAGCCGGCGGCCACTCCGGCCCGGGCCATGGGAATCACAAGATCCCAGCGGCCGGTGCCGTGGCTCGGATCGACAAGGACGGGTAGATGGGTCAGGCTCTTGAGGACCGGAACGGCGTTCAGATCCAGCGTGTTTCGCGTCATGGTCTCGAAGGTCCGGATGCCCCGTTCGCAGAGGATGATCTCCTGGTTCCCCCGGGAGGCGATGTATTCGGCCGCCATCAGGAACTCCTTGATCGTGGCGGAAAGCCCCCGCTTCAGGAGGACCGGCTTGCTCACCTCCCCCACCTCGAAGAGGAGCCGGAAGTTCTGCATGTTCCGGGCCCCGATCTGGATGATGTCGGTATATTTCATCATCGCCGGGAGATCCCGGGGATCCATAAGCTCGGTGATGACGAGGAGCCCCGTCTTTTCGCGGGCCTTCGCCAGATGCTCGAGCCCCTCCTCCCCGAGCCCCTGGAAGGTATAGGGACTGGTCCGCGGCTTGAAGGCGCCTCCGCGAAGGATTTTCGCCCCGGCCTTCTTGACCCGCTCGGCGACATAGAGCAGCTGCTCTTCGGACTCCACCGCGCAGGGGCCCGCCATCACCTGGATCTCTGGGCCTCCGATGACGACCCCGTTCGGGAAGGTGATCAGTGTGTCCTGCTTGCGGAACTCCCGGCTCACGAGCTTGAAGGGCTGGAGGATCTTGTGGACCGATTCGACACCGGGGAAGGCCCCCAGCGGGACTTCCGCCAGGACGCGCTCGTCTCCGATCGCGCCGAGGACGGTCCTCTCCTTCCCGCGAGAGACGTTGACACCCAGCCCTTTCGCCTTGATGGCGTCCGATACGCGCTCGAGATCCTGCGGCGTGGCTTCGGGTTTCATGACGATGATCATGGCTTCTCCTTCAGATTTGGCCTTTGGGGACTTCAGCGGCGGTCACCGGATGTGCCGACGGCCTGTCCATATCCCGACTTTCTCTTTTCCTCCGAGACCGGGTACGATCCAAGGATTTTAACATAAGGACAGAGATCTTGTAATTTCAAAAGGAGGGTCTGGATATGGCTGTCCTTCTGGTGTCCCTCGAGATCCATGAAGAAGATGTAGTCCCAGGCCTTCTTCTTGGAGGGGCGGCTCTCGAGGCGGGTGAGGTTCACGTTGTGGGCGGCGATGAGCTCGAGAATCGAGGAAAGGGCTCCGACCCGGTCGATGATCGAGACCATGAGGGAGGTCTGGTCATGGGCGGTGGGGTCGGGGGTTCCCTCCCCGATGACGAGGAAGCGCGTCTGGTTGTCCTGATGGTCCTCGATATGGCGCCGGAGGACCGGAACGTTGTAGACGTCCGCCGCCATCTCGCCGGCGATCGCCGCGGACTGGCTCTCGTCCTGGAGAGAAAGCTCCACGGCCCGGGTATTGCTCGTCGTCTCGACCGTCGGCACGTTGGGAAGATAATGGGAGAGGAATCCCCGGCACTGGGCCAGCGACTGGGGATGGGCGAAGACCGTCCTGATGTGCTCGATGCCGGGGGCCCGGGAGAGGAGGCAGTGGTGGATCGGAAGAATGACCTCGCCGTTGATCCTGAGATCGGTCTCGACGAGGGTGTCGAGGGTGTAGTTGACCATTCCCTCGGTGGAATTCTCGATCGGGACCACCCCGTAGGCCGCCTCCCGCCGCTCCACGCACCGGAAGACCTCCCGGACCGTCGACATCGAGAGATGCTTCGAGGAGGAGCCGAAGTACTTGAGGGAGGCCTGATGGGTGTAGGAAGCGGGGGGGCCCAGGTAGGCGACGACCAGCGGCTCCTCCAGGGACAGGCAGGCCGAGAGGATCTCCCGGAAGATATGCTTCAGGACAGGGCGGGGAAAAGGGGCGACCTCGACCCGCTCCAGACGGTCGAAAATCTCCTGTTCCCGGGCGATGACATGAAACGGAAGACCCCGCTCCTTCTTGTAGAGGCCCACCTGGTGGGCGAGCTTCGCCCGCTTCTGGAGAAGGGTGACGATCTCGCCGTCGATGGCGTCGATTCCCTGGCGGAGCTCCGAAATGTCGCGCGGATTGTCGGAGGATGTCATGGAAGGGCTCAGGCTCCCTGGGAGAGGGATTCGAGCACATCGACGGGAATGTCGAAATTGGCGTAGACGTGCTGGACGTCGTCGTGGTCCTCGAGCGCCTCCATGAGGCGGACCATCGCCTGCGCGTCCTTGCCTTCGAGAGGGACGGTCACCTGGGGGATCATGGTGACTTCGGCGAACGGGGTCGCGAGGCCCGCCGCGCGCACGGCGTCAAGAACCTGCTGGAAGTCCTGGGGCCCCGTAACCACTTCGAATACGTCGTCCGACTGACGGACGTCCTCGGCTCCTGCGCCCAGGACGATCTCCATCAGACGGTCTTCGGAAACTCCCGAGACCGGCGTGGTGATGAGTCCCTTCTGGTCGAACATCCAGGCGACGCAGCCGTTTTCCCCGAGCGCCCCGCCGTTTTTCGAGAAGATGGAGCGGATCTCCGGAATGGTCCGGTTCTTGTTGTCGGTGGTGACCTTCAGGAGGATGGCCACTCCTTTCGGTCCGTGGCCTTCGTACTGGAGCTCCTCGTACACCGCCCCCGGGATCTCTCCCGTTCCCTTCTGGATGGCCTTCTTGATGTTGTCCATGGGCATGTTTTCTTCACGGGCCTTGGAAATGGCCGTTCGCAGGCGCGGATTGCCGTCCGGGTCCCCTCCCCCGATGCGGGCGGCGATCGAGATCTCCTTCGAGAGTCGGGTGAAGATCTTCCCTCTCTTGGAATCGATCAGAGCCTTCTTGTGCTTGGTGGTCGCCCACTTCGAATGTCCCGACAATTCGCGTCCTTTCCTCAGGTTGTCTTGTGGTCTTTTTTCATTTTACCGATATCTTATTAAAAAACACACCGATTTTCAATCGGGCCGGTGGTGGGTTCGGTCGATGATGGTCGCCGTCTGTCCCGCCACAAGCCGGATCCCGGGGGAAAGGGAGCCGAGACGGATGCGCACGGGAACCCTCTGGGCCAGCCGCACCCAGCTGAAGGTGGGGTTGACGCGGGGCACCGTCCCGGGTCGGTCTGTCCGCTCGAAGTCGGAGATCCCCCGCGAAATGCTTTCCACATGGCCGAAAATGGGGGGCGACACTCCCATCAGCCGGATTTCCATCCGGTCCCCGACACGGATCGCGGGGATCTTCGTCTCCTCGAAATACCCGTCGACATAGAAGGAATCGCTGTCGACGAGAGCCACGACTCCCTTTCCCCGGCTGACGAAGTCCCCGGGGCGAAGGTGCATGTTGGTCACGTATCCGTTGACACGCGCCCGGACGGAGGAACGGGACAGGTCGATCTGGGCCCGGGTCATCTCGGCCAAAGCTTTTCGGTAGAGGGCCGTGGCTTCGAGAGCGCGGGCCCGCAGATTTTCCGTCTTTTCCTCGGTGGCGTTTCCCGTCCGGAGGAGCCGGGCGTACCTGCGGGCATCGTGGCGGGCCTCCCGCATCGCCGCGTACCGTTCCATCCAGACGGCCCGGGCGGAGGCCAGGGCGATGGAGAATCTTCGGGGATCGATCCGGAAGAGGACCTCCCCCCGGACGACCCGCTGGTTGTCCCGGACATCCACCTCGGTGACGAGTCCGGAGACGTCCGGGGCGACCGAAACCCAGTCGGCCCGGACCCGTCCGTCCCGCGTCCATGGTGTCACGCGGTCGTAATGCCAGAGAGCGTATCCCGCCATGACGCCCAGTAAGGCCAGGATTCCGGTCACGGTCGGGCGGATAAGACGGGAAAAGGGGGCAATCTTCATAAAGAGAGTCTCCGGGCAAGTGAAACGAGAAGAAAGAGGAGGATCAGATAAATGGAGAGGTCGAACAGGGGGCGGTGCCAGACATGGACATAGACACCGAGACGGCCCAGCAGGACGCGAAGCAGAAGGAGCAGCAGGAAGGCCGCCACTCCCCAGAGAAGAAAAGGAGAGATAAAGAGTCCGAAGAAATCGATCTCCTTCATCGGGGAGTTCCGGGAGAAGAGTGAAAGGGATCGAGAATCACCGATCCGGGAGGTGCGAGGATTTCGAGTTCGGAAAGAAGCGGCAGGATTTCCGACTCTGCCGTCCCGCGTCGCGGAAGGTGGTCAAGAAGGGGATGCCCGGGAGCCCAGTGGACCGCGGAGAAGGAGCCTCCCCGTGAGCGCTGCTCGAAAAAGCGCCGAAAGCTCTCCCGGAGTCGGACAACATCCCCGCGAAGAGGGTCGGGAAGTCCACTCTCCTCCCGGGCCAGGTGGAAAAGGGTCCGGGCGAGACCGGCATGAAGGAAGGTCTCCCCGTAGACGGACCGCTGGCCTTTGGGCAGGGCCTGAAGCCGGAGCGCCAGCTGGCCCGTCCGGTCGACGATGCGGGCCAGGGCCCCCGAGAGAGGGGCGGACTCCTCCATGGCGGCGATTCCGGCCAGGTCCCGGAGATCGGCCCGGTACAGGCGCCGGACGCTGACGCTGGCCCCGACGGAGCGGACGAGACGCGTCATGGTCGCCGCCAGAAAGACTCCGGCGCTCTGTGCAATGGCGGCGTTCATCGAGAGCATGAAGTTGGCGTGGTAGGTCGACGAGAGGGCGATCAGGCCCCCGAATCCGATAGAAAAGGCCAGCACCGGGATAGTGGTCTCCGGACGGCCGAGGAAAATCCCAGCCGGGATCAGCACGAGAGCCAGGAGAAGGGAAAGGGTCAGGAAGTCCTGGGCCATGGGGAGGAGCCCGTACAGGAAGAGGATTCCGGTCGCCGATCCTGCGGTCAGAAATGTCATGAACCGGAGAATGGCGGGGGCCGGATCGTCCTGGGCGGCGAAAAAGGAGGTGGCCACCGCCGCCATCATGGTCGCCGTCGCGCCGTCTGGCCATTCGGTCAGGATCCAGAAGAAGGAGACGGCCAGGACGGTCAGAAATATGGATAAGGCCGAGAGGGAGGCCAGAAGATGGTCCCGGTGGGGCGGCTCCTCAAAAACCTTTTCCGCCGGACCCGGAGGCTCCTTTTCGTGGCTGAGCCGCAGACACTCGGACAGAGCCAGACAGAATTCACGGAGCCGGGCGGCCAGGTTTTCCAGCGCCAGTTCCGGCGGCCCGGCGGCTCCCGAAAAAGCCTCTTCCGGAGTCCGGAAGGAGGGGATCGGGGAGGCTCCCCCCTCCCGAAGCCAGGCCCGGGCCGTATCGAGAAGCTTTCGGCTCTCCTCGAGGCATTCGGGATACTCCCCGTGGATGCGCTCGATGTGGCGGACGATCTCCGAGAGCGAGGGCAGAAGATGGCCCATCTTGTAGCGGAGGAGGTCGATGCTCCGGAGGCGCGCCGGGTTCCGGGTATCGTAGGAGGCGAAAAGGGCGAGAGGGCCGAGGGCGACCTGCTCCACCGCCAGTCGCCCCCGGGCGGTCTCGAGGAGCGCGGTGCCGGGAGGGCTCGCGAGGATCCCCTCCCCCGTCTTCCGGATCTTTTCCAGCAATGCCGAGGCTTTTCCGAAATAGAGCCCGACCGCCGATCGGGGAAAGAAGAGCTCGTTGATGACGAAGGTCGCGAGGATGCCCAGGGAGACCTCCTCCACCCGCGCAAGCGCCGTGCCGAAGATCCCATTCGGATGGAGCACGCTCGGAAAGCCGATCAGGGCGACGGTGTAACCGGAGAGAATGTAGGCATAGCTCCGGGGGGTCCCGTCAATCAGGGAGAGATAGAGGCACAGCGCGATCCAGAGTCCGAGGGCCACGACAAGGAGGAGTGGAAGATTCACCAGGTTGGGAACGAGGAAAACGGCCATCCCCGCCCCGACAAAAGTTCCCACGAAACGGTAGAGGGCCTTGGAGCGGACCATGCCGGTATAGGGCTGGGCGACGATGAGGACCGTCAGCATCGCCCAGTAGGGCTGGGAGAGATTCCACAGGAAGGCGATCCAGAGGGCAAGGAGGGCAGCGGCAAAGGTCTTGAGGGAAAACAGGATCTCTCCAGCAGAAATTGGAAAGAGTTTCAAAAAATCTCCCTGACGATAGGCCCGACCGGACGCCTTGCTGTCCGGAGCCGGACCGTCATTCTTCTCCCCTATCCGCCCGATGAATGAAACGGCAGGGTGGAAAAAACGGAACCCTCACCTCCCAGCCTTGATAGGACTCGAAACCGTCCGGATGCGCCTGCACCACGACAGCCTCAGGACGTTTCCGGAGGACATTTCTCCCATCCCCCCTTGTGCCGGACTTTCATTTTAACACAAACAGATTTCTTCGTGGTCACCGGCTGAATCCCAAACACCGGCATTCCGGGAGAGATTTTTCTACCGGTCTTCCGATCCTCTCCGAAGGGAGACTGGAATTTTCCCAAAACCCTTGCGCTTGAGAGGTCTTAAGGGGCTCCTTGAGGCAAGTCTCCCGGTTTTCGTGTGAGCTGTCCCTATCACGAGGTGGCTCTTTCGTCACGCGACTCCTTGCGGGCCCATCAGCCGATAGCTCCGTTCCCGGAGAGCCTGAAAGAACGGCAAGACATCTTCGGCCACTTTCAGAGGAAGCGCTCCGGCGTGACGGACGGCCCTTCCGGCGATCTGACAGACCTGCCAGCGCACCGTCTGCATCCGGGCGCGCGCGAACGTTTCGGAGAGAATCCGTCCCCGAAACAGGAGAAAGAGGCCGTCGGCCAACGCCCCGATCCGGAAAAAGGCGGCGTTGGCCTGTGTGTCCCCGATCGCAAGCTCCTTGATCCGGTTCCCGGAGACGTCTCCCCGCGGGTTGTACCAGTTCACGACCCATTCGGGGATCTCCCGGTGGTTCGTGGCCAGAACCTTGGCCCGGGTCTCGAAGGACGGAGGCTCCGTCGGAAGACCCGGAAGAGGGACTGGAATCCGTTTTCCCACCACGATCCGGATGCCTTTTTCGGAACACAGGTTGAACACCCCGGCCTGGTGGCTCCCGCTGTCCTCCCGCCTTTCTCCTCCGCCGGAGCCCTCGTCCGAAGGCGTCCGCCGGGGGAAGAGTCTCGATCTCCGGAAGAGCCAGCACCCCCTTGTCCCGAGCAATCGTCCGGAGATCCTCCAAACTCCGGCCGCCTCCATGCAGCCCAAAAAGAAGCGGCAGGACATAGGCCGAGGCCGGATATCCCGCTCCGCTCCCCGGATTGCCAAAGGCCCGGTCAATCTCCCTTTTGTGATCCAGGACATGAAGAAATTCCCCGAACGAAACCCGTCCCCCCTGGGAGGTGACCGGGTCGTCGGCCGCTTCGAGCTCGAAGGGAAGAACGTGCTGGCGTACCATGAAGTCGCCCCTTTCCTTTCACCCTTCGGGCGGGCAAACGAATGTCTTCGGCAACATCCGCTTTATCTGAAACGACAAGGGGTTTCTTGCCCCCCCATTTCCCTCACTCGATCGCGGTTTTTAGGGACCGCCGGAAGGCGATCGGAAGAGAACCATGAATCGGCCTGATCCCTTCTTGAAGTGGACCCTTTCGGAAGATCGCGCGCGAAACCGCCTCTCCCTCTCTGGCGATCCATGCGGACGGACGAGGTCCGGTCATCTCCCTTTGGCCTCCGGCTCTCCGACGGTCTGCGGAAAGAGCGCGACCCGAACTCTGGGAAGGCCGGAAGAGGCGCCATTCCGGAGATAGGCCAGCATCCCTTCCCGCACGTAGACCGAAAGATCCCAGCGGGACCCCGAGTCCCTGGCAGAAAAAAGGGCCCGCATCTGAACAGCTTTTTCGTCGAGACTTGTCACCTGGAGATTCCAGACCTGACGGTCCCACAGGGGGGATGACTCGAGGACGGTCTTGAGGTGATCACGCAAAGCCGGAATGTCGACCGAGTAGTCGGCATAGATATGGACATAGCCCAAAAGCTGGGACGACAGGTAGGTCCAGTTCTGAAAAGGCTGTTCAATGAAGAAGGAAAGGGGAAGGATGAGTCTCCGCAAATCCCAGATGCGGACCACCACATAGGCGATGCCGATCTCCTCGATCCACCCCCACTCGTTGTCGACGATGACCACGTCATCGATCCGGATCGGCTGGGTCATGGCAATCTGGATGCCGGCGATCATGTTGGTCAGAAGAGGACGGGCGGCCAGTCCGATCACAAGTCCGGCCACACCCGCGGAGGCCAGGAGACTTTCTCCGAGGGCACGGATCCGTGGAATGGTCATCAGGACGCCTCCCATCGACAGGAGGACGACCAAGACGTTCAGAAGCCGTTCGAGCAGAAGGATCCGTGTCCGGACCTTTCTATAGGCCAGATCTCCCTCCGGGGCGGAAGCGTGGCGGGAGAGCAGCCTGCCTCCCAAAAACTGAGTCAGGGAGACCAGCGTCCAGCCCATCGTCAGGATGGTCAGGAGAGCCAGAACCCGGGTGAGGATTTCATCGAAAATACCGGGGAAAGGGATCGCCGGGTGGAGGATCAGAAGCAGGAGTTCCATCGACAGAAAAAAGGAGGGCCACCGAATCACCTCGATCGGAGGTGGCGCACCTCCGGGGGGCGGCTTTTCCGATCTGCGGCGCAAAACCGCGAAGACGAGCGTGTGAATGAGAGCCCCGGCGATGACGGAAAAAAACACCAGCGCGAGGGAATGACTCCAGTGTGGCTCCGGAAGCCTGGCGAAGGGCATCGGAATTCTCCTTGGATTTCCGGGAATCGGCATCATTTTGGCTTGAGGGTGGGCAAGACGGGCACCAGGGGGAAGAGGCTGACCTCACGCCCCATTCTGGACGGGAGAAGACAGTCCTCTCCGGAGGAATTCCGACGGCGAAGGGCGCCCCGAAAAGATCCTCCCGGAAAAAGAGTCTCAAAATCGGGCTGGCGTGTCAATTTCGTGCGGACTTTCCAATTGTCGCGCACTTCGGCTTTTTTCGGGACAACCTGGCCATTTTTGGAGGGATCCCCCGGACTTTGTTCAGAGGTCGGGAGCGGCACCGGAGAGCATCAGAAAAGAACCACCCCGTGCGGACTCTCTCCCGGCACGATCTATCATCGGTCTCCCGCCAGGAAGGTCCTGATCTCGTCCGGGGGCTTCGGACGGCTGAAGAGGTACCCCTGGCCGAACTGGCAGCCGGCATCCCGGAGGAAGTCCCGCTGCTCCGGGGTTTCGATTCCCTCCGCGATGACTTCGACCCCGAGACTCAGGGCCATCGCGATGATGGCCCGGGCCAGGACGACGTCGTTCTCGTTTCCGGGAAGTCCCGTGACAAATGACCGGTCGATCTTGAGGCGACGGATCGGAAGCTTCTTCAGGTAGGCGAGGTTCGAATACCCGGTCCCGAAGTCGTCCACCGAGAATTGGACCCCCTTCCGGTGCAGCTTTCTCATGGTGATCAGGGCGTCGTCGAGATGCTCCATCAGGAGCGACTCGGTGATCTCGATCTCGAGGCAGGCCGGATCGAACCCGGTCTCCTCGAGAATGGCCTCGAAGATTCCTGCGAGATTCTGGTGAAATTGCCGGGGAGAGACATTCACCGCCAGCCGAAACGGAGGGGAGAGATTCCCCCACTCGGAAAGGGCCCTCCGGAACAGCTGCTCCCCCAGCGGGACGATCATCCCCGTCTCCTCGGTGTAGGGAATGAAGTCGTTCGGACCGACCAGCCCCCGGTCGGGATGCTGCCATCGGACGAGTGCCTCCATGCCGACGACCCGGCCTTCCGCGAGGGTGACGAAGGGCTGGTAATGCAGGAGGAACTCTTTTCGTTCGAGACCGCGCCGGAGCTCGTTTCCCAGCGTCAGGAGCTTCCGGGACTCTTCGGTCATCTCCGCCGAATAGAAGCGGAAGGTGTCGCCCCCGGCCCCCTTGGCCCGGTACATCGCGATGTCGGCGTTCCGGAGAAGCCCTTCGGCCTTCTCCTCGTCGTCGGGAAAAAGCGTCACGCCGAGGCTGATACTGGTGAAGAGCTCGTGATCCCCGAGGTTGAAGGGCCGGTCGAAGCAGTTCTGGATCTTCCGGACCACGAGATGGGCGTCCTCCGCCTTTCCCATGTTGGCGAGGATCAGGGCGAATTCGTCTCCGGAGAGGTGGGCCACCGTATCCCCCCGCCGCGACAGGACGGAGAGCCGCTCGGCGACTCCTTTCAGCAGGGCGTCCCCCACCGAATGGCCGAGGCTGTCGTTGACGGTCTTGAAGCGGTCGAGGTCGAGATAGGCCACCGCGACCTTCCGGTCCTTGAGGCGGGCCTCCCGCATGGCCTCTTCGAGCCGCTCGTGGAAGAGGAGCCTGTTGGGAAGGCCGGTGAGGGCATGGTGGTGGGCGAGGAAGTGGAGGCGCTCCTCCGCGCGTTTTCGCTCGGTGACGTCCCGGAGGATGACGGTGTAGGTGACCTCTCCGTCCTCGGTGAGCTTTGAGATGCTGGCCTCCGCCGGAAAGAGGCTTCCGTCCCGGCGCCGGCCGAAGACATCCATGCGGTCGGTCATCCTCCGCGAGAAGTCGGGCTTCCCTTCGAGGGAAGCGATATGAGAGGTGTGGCGGGCCCGGAAGTCTTCGGGGATCAGGGCCTCGAGGGAGAGTCCTTTCCCCTCCTCCTCCGAATACCCGAAAATGGTCTGGGCGCCCTGGTTGAAGATCCGGATCCGCTGGTTTTGGTCTACCGAGATGATGGCGTCGGCGGCCATCGTCAGGATGTTCTGGAAGCGCGTCTCGAACTTCCTCCGCTCCTCTTCGGCCCGGAGGCGCCCCCGCTCCGCCGCGGCGTCCCGGAGCTCCCGCTCCACCGCAGGGAGGAGTCGTCGCAGGTTGTCCTTCATCACGTAGTCCTGGGCTCCCTGCTTCATCGCCTGGACGGCGGTCTCCTCTCCGATGGTTCCGGAGACGAAGATGAAGGGAAGGACGGCGTCGTGCTTCCGGACGATCGCGAGGGCCTCGGTTCCGGAAAAGCCTGGCATACGGTAGTCGCTGAAGACGATGTCCCACATCCGGCCGGAAAGGGCCTCCCGGAGGGCCTCCGGCGTCTCGACCCTCAGGGCGGAGGGAGAGAAGGCTCCCCGTCCGAGCTCCCGGAGGATCAGCCGGAAGTCGTCGTCCGAATCTTCGATCACGAGCACGTTCAGGGATTGCGACTTGGTCTCCATGTCGGGGATCCTTTCCGTCATTCCGGAACCGGTTCGTTCAGCAGAAGCCAGTAGAGTCCGAGCTGGCGGGCCGCCTCCAGAAATTCGTCGAAGTTCACGGGCTTCCTGACGTAGGAGTTGGCCCCCAGGGAATAGCCCTCGATGATGTCCCGCTCCTCCCGCGAAGAGGTGAGGATCACGACCGGGAGGAGACGGGTCCGCGGGTCGGAGCGGATCCTCCGCAGAACCTCGAGTCCCTCCACGCGGGGAAGATTGAGGTCGAGAAGGACGAGGGCCGGACGTTCGGGGCCTCCCCCCTCCCCTTCTCCGAAGAGCCGGTCGAGGGCCTCCTGTCCGTCATGGGCCACGACGATGCGGTTCCCGATGCTCTGTCTCTTGAGGGCCCGCACCGTCAGAATCTCGTCGTCGGGATTGTCCTCGACCAGCAATATGGGCCTTGCCTGCATGAAGTCCTCCGATCGACCGCAGTTGTCCGGCGGGCTGGCTCAGTCCGGGACAGGGCGTCAGGTCGCTTCCTCACCGAGCGTGAAGAAGAACGTGGCCCCCCGTCCGGGGGCGCTCTCGGCCCGGATCTCCCCGCCGTGTTTGCGGATCACGCGCTGGACGGTGGCCAGACCGATCCCCGTCCCGGGAAAATCCCGGGCGTCGTGAAGGCGCGCAAAGACGCCGAAGAGCTTCCCGGCGAGGGACATGTCGAAGCCGACCCCGTTGTCCCGTACGAAATAGACCGGATCCCCTTCTTCAGCGAGGCGTCCGACCTCGATACGGGGAGGATCGGCGCCTTTCGAAAATTTGAGCGCGTTGTCCAGAAGATTCTCCAGGGCGATCCGCAGAAGGCGCGGATCGGCCCGGACAATAAGCCCGGGAGCCACGCGCGCCTCGACCCTCCGGCCCTCCCTTCCCGCGATTTCCCCGAGGATCTCCTCCGCCATGGCCCCGAGATCGACCTCCTCTCGCGCGACTTCGTTCCGTGCCACCCGCGACAGGCTGAGAATATCGTCGATCAGCAGGCCCATCCTCTGGGCGGCGGCCCGGACGCGTGCGAGGTAATCCTGTCCGGTGGCGTCGAGGCGGCCGGAGTAATCCTCGAGCAGGGCCTGGCTGAAGCCGTCGATCGCCCGGAGAGGAGCCCGAAGGTCGTGGGAGACGGAGTAGCTGAAGGATTCGAGCTCCCTGTTGGTCGTCTCGAGCTCCGCCGTCCGGCGGGCGACCTGGCGTTCGAGTTCTTCGGCCCAGTCTTTGGTCCTGGCGTGCAGGCGGACCCGCTCGAGGCCGATGGAGATCTGCCGCGTGAGATTTTCGAAAAAGCCCAGGCGGTCGCCACCGAAAGCCTCCGGATCCGAGGAGGCCACGGAAAGGGTTCCGGAAGGACCGGTGGATCCGGGAAGGGGCAGAACCGCCAGCGTCGCGATTCCCGTTTTCCGCAGAACGTCGTCCGCGCCCTCCTCCAGAACAAGGAGTGTCGGTTTGCGGATTCCTTCGGCCCGGTGTCCGACCTCCGCGGATACCTCCGGAGAGGCGGGAGCGTCACGGAGGGTTCCCCACTGGGTTGAGGGAGTTTCCCCGTCCCCCGGGTCCGCATAGTGGATGAAAACCCCCTCTCCTTCCGAAAGGGCCAGGATCTCCTTCGAAACGGATGCGAGGAGGGATGAGAGGTCGGGGGATTCCTCGACCGCCGTTGCGATCCGGTTGATTCCGGCCATGTCGGTGAGCCGTTGCTCGAGTTCCCGGTTCGCCCGCTCGAGCTCGAAGGCCTGGCGGGCAAGGAGGGCCCGTGTCCGGGTCCGTTCGGAAAGGTCGAGGAGGCTCCCGGTGATTGCAGGGCGTCCCTGGTAGAGGATCCGGACTCCCTGAACCTCCACGTCGACGGCCTCCCCATTTTTCTTGAGGCCCCGGAAGACGTAATGGAGATCGGCCTCCCCTCCCGAGAGGCGTCTGCGGATGTTTTCTTCGACCATATCCCGGTCGTCGGGCGCGGTCAGATCCCTGGGGCCCAGCCGGTCGGCGATCTCTTCCGGCTGAAAGCCGAAGGTCTTCGCGAACGACGGATTCACATACCGGAAAAGGTCGTCCTGGATCAGGTAGACCCCCGTCAGTGACGCTTCGCTCAGAAGGCGGTAGCGCTCCTCGGAAGATCGAAGGGCCTCGAGAGCCACACCGAGCTCCTTGGTCCGCTCCCGGACCTTCTCCTCGAGGCGGTCTCGATACGAGCGGAGAGCCTCCTCCGTCCGGACGCGCTCGCCGATATCCCGGACGATGGCGACCACGAGAACACCGTCGCTGATTTTGCTGGGATTCAGGCTGATTTCGGCCGGGAACTCCGTTCCGTCCTTCCGGAGCCCGTAGAACGATTTTCCGGGATCCATGGGGCGAAAACCGGGATTCTTCCCATACAGGATCCGCGACCGGACATGGCTTTCGCGAAATCGCTCCGGCACGAGGATTTCGACCTTTTGCCCCAGGATCTCGTCCGGGGCATACCCGAAGGTCGCCAGGGCCTGACGGTTGACGAGGACGATGCTTCCGTCGCCTCCGGTGATGACGATCGGGTCCGGGGCCGCCTCGATCAGCTCCCGGTACTTTTCTTCGGATATCCGGTGGTCGCGGACCTTCTCCTCCAGCAGGCGGTTGGCCTCCCGAAGCTCCGCCGTCCGCCTCGCGACGAGGTTCTCGAGCTCTTCGTTGGAGCGCGCGAGGGCCTGTTCGAAATGTCGCCGCTCGGCTTCGAGAGAGTCGAGCGACCGGGCGTTCCAGAGGACGAGACCGGCAAAGACGAGCACGTTCGAGGTCGCGAAGAGGGCGAGCCCCGTGTCGAGATCGTAATAGCCCATCCGTTCCCCGTAGAGACGGAGACCGCCGACAAGAGGAGGGACGAGGATGGCTGCAGGGAGGAGTCTGCGGGCCATCAGCCCCCCGCTCCCATCTCCCGCCGCCACGGCCATGATTCCCCGGTTTGGCCGGGCCCAAAGGACCCCCACGGCCATCGCGAAGAGCAGAAAGCCCGAGACGGGAGGAACGGTGGTCGAAAAGGAAGAGCCCCCGAAAAAAGACCGGATGCCATAGAGATATCCGATGATTCCCGGGAAGACCGCGAAGGCCGCGCCGATGGCCAGCCAGTCGGATGGACGCTGACCCCGTGAGGACTCCCGGTCGATCAGGAAGAGGGCCGGGGCCAGAAGAAGAAGGGCAAATGCCGAGTCGACACGGGGAGGAACATACCGGACGGGAAAAGGATAACGATGGCGGGCAAGAAGGAGAATGACCGAAAGGAGCGAAAGGAGGATCGCTGTTCCGAACAGAAGGCGGGATAGACGGCCTGCGGCTCCCGGAAGCCCCTCGAGAAGAAGACCCAGCCCCCCCGCAAGAAGGGCGAGGGCGATTTCCGGATTTATGGATCGGGATCCGGAAAGATCGACGGCCGCCGCCAGGGAGACCAGAGCCCCGAGAAGCCGCGAAAGGTTCCGGAGGCGGCGGTGGAGGGGAAGGCCCGCTCCGGGGGCTCCAGAAATCACGGCTCCCGGCCCTTTCCGGGAAGAGGGCCGGGAGAATTAGCGGGAGACCGGGAGGATCGGTCCAGTCCAGCCATCGCGAGCTCCTTCGGAAAGGCCAGGCCTGAACCGCCCCGGAAATCCCGGCGGGTCAGGCCTGGCATCTGCGGATATCCTGAACCGGTCGCCGAAATCTGAAACGACGACCACTCAGAATCCCGAAAGGATAATCCGGATGAATTGAATTTACCCCCGTTTCAATCCGAGCGCAACCCCGTTTCCTTTTTCTTTCAAATATGTCTCTCTCAAGAAACATGGATTAAGATATCGTATTTAAATGATAATTTTTTTATAATT
>DAIBSV010000180.1 GCA_027415455.1 Nitrospirota bacterium
GAGAAAACAATGCCGGCTGCGATTCCCGAAAAGGTGAGAAGATGGGGCAGGCGATGATGGCGAACGTCGATCAGGGTCAGAGGAAGGGCTAAGGAGAAAAAAAGAAGGAGCGCGACCCGCTCCGCAAGGGTTCCTGGATAAAAAGCCACAAAAAGAAAAAAAAATGAGGTGGCGAATTCCGAAATAGGAATTTCAGGGAGAATGGAATGACCGCAACGCCTGCATCGGCCACGCGAACGAACCCATGAGAGCAGGGGGAGGAGTTCGGAGAGCCTGAGAGGGATCAAACAGTGATCGCACCGGGAACCGGGGGTGGCAATGGAGAGACCCTGCGGAACCCGAACAGCCAGGACCCCGAGAAAGCTTCCCCAGATGCCTCCGGCAGCCAGTGCCGAAAGAACGATCAGGAGAGTGGTCATGGAGTGTCTCCTGATGTGAGACCCATTGGTGAGCTAGCTCTGGACCCCTGCTTCCTGGGGCTTGGGATCCGCCTCCACCTGGGAAGGTTCCTTTAGCCTAATCCGAAAGCCCAGGCGGAGCAGAATATTGATTCGCTCCTTGGTCATCCGGTCCCGCTCTTCCTTGGTGGATTTTTTCTTTTCAAGGAAGGAAAGAGAGTTTTTGATGGTCTGGATCGCATCCTTGATGGCGTCCTTGTTTGTGTCGTTTGTCAGGGCGGCAGATTGCTCGACGATGTCGTCGATGTCGATCTCAGTCCATCTGTCGATATCGGTCCAAGGGCGAAATGCCACGGGGTCTGTTCTCCTTGATTTCTGGGCCATTGGCCCGCGTCCGTCTTCGTAATTCTTTTATGATAATTCCGAAGGATTGTTTCAATCAATCCACTCAGTTCGATTTTGTCTGGGATGTCTTTGGCGTTTCCTGTGCAAAAATTTGTTTGATGTCGTCATAGGAAAGATACCCGGACTTGACCTGGCCATCGACGATGAACACAGGGGTCGAGGGAACCCCGATGTGTGAGGTCAAAGTGTCCCCGGCTCTTGAAATGTCTGGAAGCGGGCGGCTTTGGTCGATGCATGCCTGGACCTTTGGAGTGGGAACGCCGGCCTGGACCATGAATCCGGAAAAGATGGGCTTGAGTCCTGACTTGTCGATGTTCTTGAGGTCGACCCTCTGGTCAAGCTGATTGTGAATCGTCCAGAAGGCGGCCGGCTTCTCTTCGTAAACGCACATTTCGAAGATCGCCGCATCCAGGGAGTTTCTGTGGATGGTTGTCTGGGGGTACGGGATGTATGTGAAATGAATTGAGGAGTCCGAAGTGACCTTGTCCTGGACCTCCCGGTTCCAGCGACGACAGACCGAACACTGTTCGTCTCCAAACATGATCACGGAGTGAGGCGCGCTTCCGGATCCTGTCGATGGAAACTTGTCCAGCTGGAAAGTGGATGACGGGATGAAAAGGGAAACGGGTTGGGGGGGAGGGATGCTTGGAACGACGGCATAATGACGGGTAATGTCCAAAAGGGGGGTCGTAACGAGATAGCGATGGTTGATGATATAGACAGGAAGAACAATTTTCTGGGCTCCGACGATGATAGAAAAAGGAAGGGCCAGAATGTCGTTGTCGACAGCCTTGGGGGCAAGCCAGGCGAAATCCCGGTAGGGAATGCGTTGGCGGGCCAGAGAATCAAGAATGACTTTCTGGAAGCGTTTCTGAAGCGCTGCAGGATCATCCGAAACTGGTGCGCTTGTGGGGGCCGGGGATTGCGCTGAAGGGGAGGCGGCCAGGGCCTTGCCCAAGTCCGCCCCTCCGGAAAGTGAGAGCATGAGTCCCAGAAAGCCCCAAAAAAGAGGGGATCGGTCTCGGAGGAAAAGACGTTTCAGAAGTCCGTCCGGTGGAAAGGTGCTCGAGAAGGCAAACGGCATTATTGTCTCTCTTCGGTTACCAGATTTTCGGGTTTCCTGGTCCGGCTCCGCCCTTTCGCTGGAAAAGGATCCAGGGACTGGCAGAACCTTCCGTGTGCGAAGGGCCGGCACAGTCAATTCCGGCCCTTCGCATGTGCCAGGCATCGGGGATCTCTTTGTGGAGATCGGCATCGGATCAATCGGGGTCTGAGCATAAAAACCTTTTCGGGACATACCCTTCTGGCCAGAGTCGGAGTCCTTTGTAAGTGTCAGGCCCGGATTGAGTGAGGGACGGCGGTGGAAAAGCGTATGTCCGGATCGGTTTTTGAACCATACTTTAACGATGCTAGCAAACGGGGTGTAAAGATTCAATCTTCCCTCGAAAATATAGGGGAGAGGAGTCTTGAAATCGAGGGGCTGAATGGAGTAGCCTTTTCACGATTTGCCATCCGTGCTTCCGATCCTCGCTCCTGTAGCTCAATTGGCAGAGCACCCGCCTTGTAAGCGGAAGGTTCTCGGTTCAATTCCGAGCAGGAGCTCCCGTTTACAAAACCTTCTCTGTATCCTTACATCCTTTCAGGCTACAAGATGCTCCGACAGAAGGTCCGGGTCGTGAGGTCATGTCTGGTTCATGACATCGCTCCTGTTTTTGTGATTAAATAGAAAAAGGAAGATCTGAGAAGAATTTTTGGTGCCGGAAAATACTTGGCACCATGTTTTATGGGGAGGCCATGAGTCAGGAATCGCTTGAAGCCCATGACCTGATGGAGTCGCTCAGTGAGTCCATCGAAAAGCGCGAAGAAAAAAGAGACCAGTGGAATATCAAGGTGGCATTGACCACTTCTATCCTCGCTGTTTTTGCCGCTTTGTCCAACTTGGAGTCCGAGCAGAAAACGTCGGAAGCGATCATGCTGAAAAATTCGGCCATCTTTTATCAGGCCAAGGCCTCAGATCAGTGGTCGTTCTACCAGGCAAAAAAAATCAAGCTTCATATGTCCGAGAACCAGGTTCACCTTGTGGATCTTCTCCATTCCTCGCGGAGTGAAAAGGACCGTCTGGAAAAACTGGTTTTGAAGTACAAGGGACAAGTCGGGAAAATAAAAAAACAGGCCATAGGATTCGAGGAGGAGCGTGATCGGATGAATGCGCTGTCGGACCGCTCCCTGGCGCATCATCATGCCTTTGCTCTCAGTGTTGTCTGTTTTCAGATCAGTATCGTCCTTTCGTCAATGGCCGTCATGCTCAGGAGAAATTCCCTCTGGTATGTCAGCTTGGGCCTTGGAGGTCTGGGAGCATTGGCTTTTGTCAACGGCTTCCTTATGTTTTTTCATCTTTAGGCAGGTGATTGCGATGGGATGCTTTCGAAAAGAACTCCGGGCAATCGTTTTTTTGGGGTTGCTTGTGGCGGCAGGCTGTCATTCCTCTCCGGGAACCTCAAAAACGGCAGAGGCTCCCGGCCCCTCCACTCCTCCTTCCTCTCGAAGCGAGTCGTCCCCTTCGGTCCTACCCGGACAGCTGGGCGGGGCCAACTCATTTGTCCCCTATGCGGACAAGCCACCCTTGGGAACTCCCGTGGAAGGAGCGGAAGGAGTCTTTTCCCCTTGACGAACCGGTGCGTTTTCCTGCGTCC
>DAIBSV010000181.1 GCA_027415455.1 Nitrospirota bacterium
AGCATCTGCCGCATCCGGTCGTTTACGTAGCGGATCCGGCGCTTTTCGAGGAGGATGATCCCCGCCCGTGTGTTTTCCAGAAGGATCTTTTCAAAGGCCGCCGACTCCCTTTCCCGTCGGAGGGACTCGAGACGGTCGAGCCCCCGGGAGACATCCCGTGCCAGCTCCGAGAGCACCTCCTGAAGAGCGGGGTCGAAACTGGCCGGCTCCTCGTGATACAGCGCCAGGACCCCCCAGATTCCCCCTTCCCGCATGACCGGAAGGACTGCCGCGGTCCGGAGATTGTGGTGACGGGCCCTTTCCCCAGCCGTCGTTCCTCCGAACCTTTCGGGGATGTCGACATTGAACAGAGGGCGCCCCGTCCGCCAGACCTCGCCAACAATCCCTTTCCCGCCATCATGATCCGGATCGACCGAAATCTCGAGATTCTCGATAAATGCTGTCTCTCCGGCGCTCGCCTCCACCTTGACGGTCCCTCCGTCTTCCGGACGCCCGATCCAGGCCAGACGAAGCTTCCCGAAGCGGACCGCCAGGTCGCAGATTCCCTGGAGAAGGGACTCCTCAACCGTCGCTTCGGCGATCGCCTGATTGACCTGGGCCAGAAGACTGTTGAAATCGGCAAGCCGGGACAGATCCCGGGCCAGACGATGCCGCTCGGAGACGTCGATGATCGTCCAGACGACCGTATCGGGCCCTTCCCCGGCGATTTTCTGTCCGGAGAGATCCACGAAGCCTTCAGAGCCGTTTGCACGGCGGATACGCAGGTCCCGGAGAAAGGCTCTCCCGGTCGCGAGGGCCTCATTCGAGGCCTCTCCCATTTTTTCAAAGCTGTCGTCTCCCACGAAATAAAGATCCCGGACGCTGTGTCCCACGATTTCTTCCGGAGCCCAGTAACCCAGGATTTCGAGAAAGCCCCTGTTCGCCTCGACCACAATCCGGTCGGGATAGCGAACGAGGTCTATTCCGGCCGTGGTATTGGCGAGAAGGGTCTCCTTGAGGGCCGTGGCAATCCTTTCTCTCTGCAAGAGATCAAAACGGTCGAGGGCCAGAGAAAGATTGTCCGCGATCGCCTCGAGCAGATGCCGAAGCTCGGGCTCGAAACTTTCCTCCCTGTCGAGGTAGACGGTCAGCACCGCCCAGATCGCTCCCCCGCGATGGACCGGGATGGAGGCACTGGACTGGAAGGCAAAGCGGCGGGACAAGGATTCCCATGGTCCCATGACAAGGTTTCGCCTAAAGGAGGAATTATAAACTGGCCGGTCCGTTCTCCAGGCCTGGCCCATCGGACCCCGGCCCTCCGGACGGTCGTCAAGGCTCGAGACAACGGCATGTTCGAGGTATCCGTTCTCTCCGGAGGACGCCAGAACCCGAAAGATCCCAGCCTCATCGGGACGACCGACCCAAGCCAGCCGGATTTCAGGAACATCGATCGCAAGTCGGCAGAAATCCGGAAGGATTTCCTCTTCCCGGATCTCTCTCGACACCGCCTCCGCGACCCGACCCCGCAGAACATCGAAAGCTAACAGACGCTCGAGCCGTTCGTTTTTTTCCTCGAGTCTTCCTTCAAGTTCCCGACGTTCGGTCACGTCGAGCCCCAGAAAAACCCGATAAAGGGGACGCCCCTCCCCGTCATTAAGGACGGAGAGACTCCATTCGAAGGTCCGACGCTCTCCGGTCCTCCCGGTCCAGGCACATTCGGAGGGAACGGGGGCCTCCCCCCGCGTCAGTGCGTCAAAGAAGCTCAGGACGTCTGAACGGTCCTCTGCCGTCAAGAAACGCATCCACTCCCAGGGCTTTCCCCGGACCTCTTCCGCCGTCACTCCCAAAAATCTTCTCGCCGTACGGTTGATGCGAAGGGCCTCGCCATTCGGATCGAGGACCAGTCCCAGGGCTCCGGCTCCATCGAAGATCGCTTCGTCGAGCTCGGACAGTTCGGCGAGCTGTCTGCCCTGGCGTTCCTGACGGCGAACCAGAGTCCGAATCCCCAAAACCATCAGGACCAGCAAAAACAGTCCTCCCTCCTCGAGCATCCACCGTCGTGACGACAGGCCCATCCACCCTTCCCGGACCAGGGAATTCGGCCAATACGCCGTCATTTCGAAGGGGTATCCGGGAACAGGAACCCGGACGATGTTTTTGTCTCCGGGAATCAGAGGGGAGTCGGGACGGTTTCCCCGGACCAGGAACAGAATGTCTCCGTTCCGGAGATCCCTGAGGGAAAAGCTGAAGGTGCGATGGGCCTTCGGGGGAACCAGGTTCGCCACCCGAAGGGAGGTCCGAACCCCCAGAGGGGATCTCCCGGCCTGGGCGGGAAGCAGGATCGAGAGGGGGAGAATCCGCGTTCCGAGACGGGAAGAAAGCCGGCTGCGTCCCACAAGAAAAGAGGGATTCTCGGGGAGGGGTGTGGCATAGCCGTTTGCAGGAAAAGGGGCCGGGAGGGAAGACTCGGGCGAAACCCGGGTTGACCAAAGGATCCGGCCGGTTCGCGGGTCATAGAGCTCGAAGTCGACCAGGGACGGGTGAAGGGCCAGGAAAATCCGGAGCGTCTGCTCCCTCTTCGGACCGGGTTTCGGCCCGGGAGTCCGGATCGGGTGGTTGATTTCCGGAAGGGTGGCCGCCACAAACCCAAGATCGAGAAAGTGCGACGAGAGGCGACGGGACACAGCTGAGGCGCGTGTCAGGGCAGCCCGGACCGCTCGCGCCTCCACCGCATTCCGGTAATCGCTGTATTCCGCCGATTCGAAAAAGGCGATTCCCAGGAGGGCCAGGATGAGGGTTCCTGCAACCAGAAGGCCAACCGACCTCCCGATCAGCAGATGATCCAGCAGACGTCTGGGTGTAAGCGTTGTCTTCATGCTCTCCCCGTCCCGGCCGAAGCTCAGGAGGCCAGCATCGCCTCCAGATCAACCTCGAAACAGACCGTGGGCATCCGGATCCCCCACCTGTCCAGAAATTCCGGATGGATCTCTCCGACCGTCGCAACCGTCTCGCCCGACCTGTTCACATACGTTCCGCATCGTCCAGGCAGATAGGGAGCGAGGTCGGCGGTTCGAATGACCAATGTCCGATCCATCCGCTCGAACAACATCTCGAGGACCCCCTGGAGCTCGGAAACACTGGCCTGGGGATGCGCAAGGAGGGCCGACATGAGCCAAAGATCGTTGATCGGCCGATCCTCTTCGCCCCGCGAAGCGGCCCCGAGACGCATCGCCTCCCCGACCTCAAAAATCCTGTGGGGATAGAGGGCCCGGCCAGATCGTGCCTCGGCCGCGAGAAGGCCGGCCAGAAGTGAGGGGCGAACGACGGCGAACTGAAGGCTTGCCGGGTTGTCGATCCGGACCAAAGCCCCGGCATCCCGCCCGAGGCGCTCCGTCACGAGCGGCTCTCCGGTCAGGATGTTTGAGAGGAGTTCCTGGTATCCCATCGCCGTCAAGGCTTGCCTGATGCGGGACTCGATTTTCTGGCGGGGGGCTGGCCTCC
>DAIBSV010000182.1 GCA_027415455.1 Nitrospirota bacterium
AGAAACATCGCAAAGGTCGCCGTAAACCGGCCTGAGTTCTCAACCCGTCAAAAAACGGGTTAGGGAAAAGCTCCGGCTTTCAGGCCGGGGTTGTTTACGGAGTCTGCACGATTGAATTGAAATGAAAGGGGAATCTATGCGAAAAACAAAGGCGAAGACGACTGCTCCGGTCACCTCCTGAATCTGACCCCCCGTCAGGGGTTGTTTAGGAGGGGTCAGGGGATGGCAATCATGGCCGGATTAGATAGCAATCTTGATCGAATTACGCAAATCACCGATAGGTGAAACCTTGGTCGGAAAACAGAATCTCCCGTCTTCATCTTTTCGGGATGCGATTTGCATCTTTCTCGCTCTCATGGTCATCGCGACCTCATCGAGAGTCGAAGGACAACCGCTTCCTCCAAACACATCCTTCGGCTCCAAGCAACCTCCGCTTGTTCTTTCGGCGTTGGTCGAGGAGGCTCTCGCCCGAAATCCGGGCCTCCAGGCCGAACGCCAGGAATGGCTCGCAAAAAAATCCCTGGTTCCGGGGGCCGGATCGCTGGAGGATCCCAGTCTCGGAGTGACCGAATGGATGCTTCCTGCAAATTTTGGGCTTTCCCAACTCTACGCCAGCACGATGATCTGGTACGGGATCGACCAGCGATTTCCCTTTCCCGGGAAACTTGAGCTCAGGGTCGAACAGGCCCAGAAAATTGCCGGTTCGACCCGTTACCATTATTTGTCGAAAAAAAGGCAGCTCGTCCGGAAGGTGAAGCAAGCCTACTACCGGCTGGCTTTGGCCAGAGAGATGGAGCTGGTCCACCTCCATCACCTTGAACTCCTCAAGGAATTCGAAAAAACGGCACAAATTATGTATGTATCAGGCCTCGTTCCCCAACAGGACGCCCTGAAGGCGAGTGTCGAATACGCAGAGATGTCCAACCGTCTTCTCGAGGACAAACGGGAAGAACAAAGCCTCAGAGCCCTGATCGTATTCCTTCTGCACCGGCCTTCCGGAACCCTTCTCGGGGATCCCCGTCCTCTCCGTTTCCGTCCTTTTCCGATCCGTCTCGACGTTCTCGAGGATACCGCTCTCCGGAATCGTCCCGAAATTTCGCAGGCACATTTGCTGGCCGAAGCCGAGGAAAAAAGAACCCTTCTTGCAAAAAAAGAATTCCTACCCGATTTTTCGGCGGGCCTCTATTATATGAATGTCAATGGGGGACCCAATGGCTGGATGATCGACACAGCGATGACCCTGCCGTGGATCTTCCCTTCCAAACACGAATCGGCCGTTCGGGAAACAGCGGCCAGGAAAGCCTCTCTCAAAAAAGAGGAATCGGCGCTTCGGGACCGGACCCTTTTTGAAGTGAAGGATCTCTACTATAAGATAAAAAGCGACGAGTCCAGAGTCGCGAATTACGAATCAGGGATTCTACCTCAGGCCGAATCCTCGCTCCATTCTTCGCAAATCGGGTACCAGTCCGGGAAAAACGATTTTCTGAACCTCCTGGACAACGAACGGGTCCTGCTCGAACTGCAACTCGACTATTACAAGATTCTTGCGGACCTCGAAGTGCGCAAGGCGACCCTCGAGCAGATCGTGGGGAAAAAACTCGACGGATCGAAGGGGGCCTATTGACATGGCACCAGCGATGCTTCGCCGGACGCTGAAAATTCTGTTTTCGACAATTGTTGCGATCCTGCTCGCGGGCCTGGCCCTCCGGGAATGGGACCTTCGGTCCGGCCACACTCCGACAAAAGGGACCTCTCATTTCCGGGAAATGCCGGGACCGCCCCACGGACCGACAAACGCCGTGACGATTCCTCCGTCGACCGCACAAACGATCGGCGTCAGAACTGGGAGGGTCGCTTACAGGGACTTGGTCCGCACCCTTCGGGTCGCAGGTCTGGTGGCCTACGACGAGAAAAAGGTGTCCCAGATAAATTTGAGGGTGGCTGGATGGATCACCCGATTGGATATAAACTACACCGACCAGTTCGTCCAAAAAAACGATCCTCTTTTTTCTCTGTACAGCCCCGACCTCGTTTCCACAGAAGAAGAGTACCTTCTCGCTCTTAAAACGGCCCGTCATGTGAAACTTCCGATAGTCCTGGCCAGCATACGGCAACAGATCGACGCCTCCCGTCGCCGTATGTTGAGGTGGGGGCTTACCGAAGAACAGATTCGGAAAATTGCGGAGAAGGGCCGGGCAGAACGGGAAATCCCCATTCTTTCACCAGTCACCGGGATGGCGGTCCGCAAAAACGTTTTCAAGGGCGTCTATGTGACACCGAACCGGACCCTTTACGAGATTGCCGATCTGTCCAGGGTCTGGATTTTGGCAAGCGTCTACGAATACCAGATTCCCTTCGTCCGCGAAGGCCAGACCGCGGCGGTCACACTGCCTTCCTTCCCGGGAAAGACCTTCGAGGGGAAAATCGTCTATGTCCCGCCGGTTCTGAACACCGCGACCCGAACAGTCCAGGTTCGCCTCGAATTCGAGAATCCGGACCTTTCCCTGAGACCCGGAATGTACGGAGACGTGACTGTTCTCATTCCCGAAAAACATATATTGTCCGTTCCAAGGGACGCGGTTCTCGATTCGGGTGTCCGGAAAACCGTTTTCCGGGTCCTCGGTCCTGGCCGATACCAGCCCACGATAATCGAGGCAGGCCCCCGTATCGGAAAATACATTCCTGTCTATTCGGGACTATCGGAAGGAGAAGAAGTCGTCACATCCGGCACATTTCTGATCGATTCGGAAAGCAGGCTGTCCGCCGCCGAAAATCAGATGGGGGGAATGAACATGGGGAACGGGAAGGCCCCTTCCCCGGGAAAATAGCTTTCTCTTTCATGACGCATCGGGAGACGACTGGAATCCTTTCCCGGAACAATCCGTTCTCCGGGAACCGGAAAGCAGGGATCGGAAATGATCCGTAAACTGATTGCAGCGAGCGGGAAAAATCCTCTACTGGTCGCAATGGTGGTCGTCCTGGCCACGGCAGCGGGGATATGGTCGTTGCTGAATACGCCTCTCGACGCGATTCCTGATCTTTCCGATGTGGAAGTCATCGTCTATACGCCTTGGCAGGGTCGCAGCCCCAACCTGATAGAAGACCAGGTGACGTATCCCATCGTGACATCACTGCTGGGAGCCCCTCACGTCAAGTCCGTCCGGGGAGTTTCAGACTTCGGGTATTCATACGTCTATGTCGTCTTCGACGAAGGAACGGACCTGTATTGGGCAAGGAGCCGAATACTGGAGTACCTTTCCAAGATCGGGGGGAAACTTCCTTCGGGGGGTCCGACCGATCCTCGGGCCGGATGCCACAGGAGTGGGATGGGTCTACGAATACGCCCTGGTCGACACGACCGGACGCCATAGCCTGGCCGATCTCCGCACTCTTCAGGACTGGTATCTCCGATTCGCTCTCCAGAGTCTCCCCGGAGTGGCGGAGGTCGCCTCCGTCGGAGGA
>DAIBSV010000183.1 GCA_027415455.1 Nitrospirota bacterium
ATCGAGAGCAACAGGATCTATATCCTGAATATCGAACGATTGAAGAAGGAAGGCCGAATTCCCTAACGGTCCCGATTTTAAAGGGACAAGGAGACAATCATGGGCGCATCATCGACAGGATCCTGGAACGCGATGGACTACATTGTGATAGGAGGCGTGCTGCTGGCCTTCGTGGTGGGGGGGGGCGGCCATGATCCGGGCCATCCGCGCGGCAAACCGAATCAACCCGAAATAGAAAGATCCGGGGAGGGCCCCCTCATTCCCAGGACCTAACCGAGAGGGTTGTGCCAGGGGGGAGCCTCCAGAACCTCCCGATAAAGACGGGCATAATCCCTGGCCCGGCTTTTCCAGCTCGAATCGACCGTCATTGCCCGCCTTCTCATGGCCTCCATCTCCCCTCCTCCGAGACAAAGGATCCGGGCCTTCATAAGGGCGTCGCCCAGTCCTTTTTCGGACAGCTCTTCCATCCAAAGTCCCGTCTTCCCGTCCTCGACCGTGTCCCGCAGCCCACCGGTCGGATTGACCACCGGGAGGGTCCCATAGCGCATCGCGTACATCTGTGTAAGGCCGCAGGGTTCGTAGACCGAAGGCACGACCAGAAAATCGGAGGCTCCCACGATGCGGTGGGCCAGGGCCTCGTCGAAACCGATCCGTAGACGGATTCTGTCCGGGAAGCTCTCCGCGAGTCCTCGCCATCGCGCTTCGATTTCGGGGTCCCCCGATCCCAGAACGATCCAGTCTCCCGGAAGATCGCCCGACTCGCCCAGGGATTCCAGCGTCTCCGCCAGGAGCCCCAAACCCTTCTGGTGGGCCATCCTCGAGACGACCCCGTATAGAGGAGTGGAGGGAGCGGAGGAGAAGCCCCATTCCTCCCTCATTCTTTGTTTCAGGACCTCCTTTCCCTTCAGCTCGTCGCGCGAGTAATGAACGGGCAAGAAGGGATCGTCCAGGGGATTCCACTCCCGTTCGTCGATGCCGTTCAGGAGGCCGACAAAGCGGTCCTGGCGGTGGCGGAGGGCTCCCGACAGCCCGCATCCTCCGGGCTCCCACAGCACCTCCTCACGATAGGTCGGGCTGACCGTGGTGATCCGGTCTGCGAACTGGATTCCTCCCTTCAAAAGGGAGAGGCGGCCATGGAACTCGAGCCCGTCGAAGTTGTTGTAGGAGGGGGGAAGGCCGGTCCAGTGCCACTGGTCGAGCGGATAGACACCCTGGAAAGCCATGTTGTGAATGGAGAGGATCGTCCGGATCGGCTTGGTTTGCCACCGGGGACGGATCACATGCGGCAGGAGCGGGACGGAAAGGGCCGACTGCCAGTCGTTTGCATGCAGAATGTCCGGCATGAACCCGGTGACGGCCGGAAGGTGGAGAAGGGCATGATTCCAGAGGGAAAAGCGCTCGAGATTGTCGGGGTACTCCCCCCCTCCCTCCCCATAGAGGCCGGGCCGGTCGAAGATCCCTTCCGGGTCGAGCGCGTAGACCGGAACGTCCCCCTTGGCAAGTCTCCCTTCGAAGATCCGGATCGTCAAGGGCCCGGCCGGGGTCCGGGCCACGAAGCTCCGGATGAGGGAGAACCCCTTCCGGTGCTC
The DNA here is from genome assembly GCA_027415455.1 of Nitrospirota bacterium. Next base: position 1,590 of record DAIBSV010000183.1, read on the forward strand.
GACCCCCCGGAACCCGACCGTCCCGATCCGGATGTCGATCCCCTCCCCCCCTTCTCCGGAAAGGGCCTGGGGAAGGGCTGAGGAAACATCGGCCAGGCCGCCTGTCTTGACGACAGGCATGACCTCCGATGTGAGGAAGAAGACGGAGAGAGGACTTTTCATGAGCGGGTCTTCCTGAGCTTCCAGTAGTCCTTCGTCCCGACACGGGAGACGGCGTTGGCGACCCGGCCCTCCCCCGCATTGTAGGCCGCGAGTGCGAGTTCCCAGGAGTCGAACTCGTCGTGGAGGTCCTTGAGATACTGGCCTGCCGAACGGGTTGCCAGGATCGGATCCCTGCGCTGGTCGATCCACCAATTGACCTTGAGGCCATACTTCACCCCCGTTCCCCTCATGAACTGCCAGAGTCCGGCTGCCCCCGTCCGCGAATAGGCCCTGGCACTGAAACCGCTTTCGATGAGGGAGACGTAGGCCAGATCTTCCGGAAGGCCCATCTCCCGGAACGTCTGCTGGATATAGGGAAGATACTCGTGGGAGCGCTCGAGCCATTCCTTGAAGCGACGATGGTCGGCGTACTGAAAATAGTCGATGTAAAGCTGGATGCTCGGATCGTCCGGGAGCGTGGAGAAGAGGACCGGAGCCGGGGGTTTTTCAGGGAGGGCCGCAACGACCGGTGGCTGCGGGACGGGCGTGGTCTTGGGGGGAACGGAGGGAGCCGCATTCTTGTGGCCGATAAAGGGGAATATCCTTGCCAGAATGGGCTGGGTCGTTTTTTTCACCTGAACGACCGGAGTGCTTGCTGACGGGGAAGCCCCTTGCGTTGCGCAGGCCGAAAGGGCAGCCAAGGCAAGAGCGGCACCCACGCCACCCAACGTCCGATTGAGTGAATTCATCACGCCTCCTCGACGCAAACCGGAAAGACCGGCCAATGACTTCGAACAGACTCCCGATACAGGGAGATATCAGAATCCGTCCAGGGGCATCCTGTCGAAACCCCGACTTTAACCTCCATCCTTCCGGAGATCCGGAAGGTCAGGGAAAAAAGCGATTCGTGCCACCAAGGCGTTCCCGAATCGAACTGACGAATCGAACTGACCGGTCGACTCGTAAAATTCCGAGCCGAAGTTTACACGAATAACGATCACATTTCAAATAATATATCGGCTTTTTTCAAAAACAAGGACAACCCCGGGAAATCCCGCAAATTTCAAGAGCGGAAAGATCCGCCCTTTCCGTTTGGAAAAATTCCCACTATAATCGGAAGGTCAACTGTTGATTCCGCGTCGACCCAACTTCCCGAGGAATGAATGTCTGTCCATGCCAGTTCCGGAACCGCGGTCATCCGCATCCCCAACGTCCTCATCGGGAGCTTTTTCCTTTGACCACGCGTGACTACCAGGAATCTCCCCCGCTCCGGCATACCCTTGAAGCGATTCCCCTTTTTCATGGGCTTCCCGAACCCCTTCTCGACCAGATCGGCTCATTTTCCCGCATCCGGACCTACCGCTCCTCCCACCGGATCATCCAGGCCAACGACCTGGGCTCCGAACTCTTTCTCGTTCTCTCCGGATCGGTCAAGGTCTCCATCGAGGACAGGGAGGGGCGCGAAATCATCCTGGCCGTCGTCTACCCTCCGGACTTTTTCGGAGAGGTGTCCCTGTGGGATAATGGAACGAGAACCGCCAATGTCTCGGCCCTGGAGCCCACGCGTGTGGTCGCCATCGAAAAGGAGCCTTTTCTCCGGCTGATCCGGGACTATCCTGAAATCACCCTGCGTCTCCTGTCCGCCCTGTCGGCCCGTCTCCGGGAAACCGACGGAAAGCTCATGCACATGGCCTACGGGGACGCCTACGAAAAGCGACCTCGGGCC
>DAIBSV010000184.1 GCA_027415455.1 Nitrospirota bacterium
ACCGATCAGGGCCGGATGCCGTCGATCCTCATGGCGAACAAAAGGGGAAAACTCCACGAAGCCTCCGCCTCAGGCAACCACCTCCAGTTGCCGTTTCGGGATCCACCGGAGGGGATTTTCAATTTTTTGAGAAGAAAAAAAGTGAACCTCCCAAAAATACGGCAGGGAGGTTCATCCGAGCCATCCTTTCCCTCGCCTTTTGGGAGGGTACCAGACGATTTCGACTTTTCCTAAAGGACAAGCAGAAGCTTGACGATTCCCTCTTCTTCTCCGTAGACAGGAGCCTTCTCCTGCGCGATGGGAGCTTCCTCCAGTTTTGCCGGTGGAAACCGGATTCCCAGGCTCTCGCCCTCCCCCACGACAGGATCGGGCCCCAGGAGCATCTCCTGAATCCGCTCCGCATATCCCTTCCAGGCGTCGATCGGAATGAACATGTAGTTGGTGGCCACGACCCCGACTGGAACATGACAGGTCAGGTAGTTGACCAGATTCGCATCTCCGCAGACCCGGAGGGCGGCGGAGGTATACAGCTTCCGGAGATCGTGGGGAGACAGGGGCCTCTGTCCGCGCAGTTCCGGGAACTTCTCCTGCAGGGTCTCCAGAATCCGCCGGCTTACGCCACGGATGAACCGGATCCGGAAAAGGGAGCGGTAGCCGCCGGGGGGCTCCTCCCCTTTCTGTCGGGCCACCCGTTCAAGGATCGGGCGGAAGAGGGGCGGAACGGGAAGGAGGTAGTCCCGCCGGTTTTTCGTGTTCTTGAGAGTGATCACCAGGTCGGTCGCGTTGACCGTGGACAGGTGGGCGGAAGTCAAACGCCGTCCGTCCCCGATCCGAAGACCGGTCAGAAGGAGAAAAAGGGCAAACCCGGCCGCATCCCGGGCCCGGGGATTGAGGGCGGGATCCTTTGCGTGCCGAAGCGCCTCCCCCGCCCAGGCCTGAACGATTTCCGGGTTCATGTAATAGGCCGGAGGAAGCTCCCGGACCCGGGGCCGTGAATGAAGGGCCCGACGCCGGGGGTTGCTGAAGGGGTTCTCCCCGGAATGGCGCCTGATCTCCTTCATGTAGTTGAAGATCGCCCTCAGAAGGCGGATGGTCATGTTGCGGGCCGCCTCCCGCTCGATCTTCCTCTCACCGTTCACGACCCGCACCCGGGTGATCCCGTTCGAGATCGCGATCGCGGTCGTCGCGTCGAAGCCATCCAGGGGACGGTCGAGGTAGTCGGGGCAGTAATGGGTGACGAAATACCGGATCTCCGACAGCGTCCGGGGCTTGAGGACGGTCTGCTTGGCCTCGACATAGAGCTCCATGGCCCTCCCGAGGGTCAGGGGCTTCTTCCCGTCCTGAAGCGAGGACCGTGAGACCCCTTCCTTCCCCGAGAGTACCATTCCGGCCCGGGACCGGGCTTCCGAGACATCGATCTCCGGGAATCGTCCGACCATGAGGTGGATCTGCTCCCCGTTTTCACGGAAGCGAACCATGTAGATTTTTCCGTCCGGCGCCAGGCGGACATAGAGCCCCGGACAGCGGGTATCGTGGATGTTGACCGGGGTGCGGGTGGCGGTCAGGGTCTCAAGGAGCGCATCGGTCAATTCGCCTTCCAGGAATCCTCCAAAAGTGGGGACTCTCCAAACGTCGTCGGAGAGAATGGCGGGCAGAGATCTACTATCCGGGTGGACTGAGGAACCGTGTCCGTTCACGGGAGGTCTTTTTTCCGAAGGGGGATTCTGCCAGATTGAATGAGTCTCTTCAAGCCATCCTCCGGACATTCCTCATACGGATGCTTGAATCCCTTCACCCGACGCGAGCATTTTTTCCTTTTAGGGCCGGTTCGACATCATTACGAAGACCTCTTCGGGAGCTTGCTGCCAGAAAACTCTTCATGGGCATGGGCGATTGTCCCGAGAGGGAATTCATGATACTAAGTACATACTAAATGTATGTACTTTTTACGGGAGCCGATTCATGAAGACCGTCAATGTCACTGAATTGCGCCAACACCTTCCGACTTACTTGAAAAGGGTCGCCTCGGGAGAAGTAATTGGAATCACCTCCCATGGAAAGATCATCGCCCGCCTGCTTCCGGAAGAAGATCCCACTGCAGAAGCCAGGAAATGGCTTGAAGGCTTACGGGGAAAAGTCATTTTGGGCGACGTCGTCAGTCCTGTTGGCGATATGGAGGAGTGGGGTGCCGATGAAAATCATCTGTGATACCCATGTCCTGCTTTTCTGAGCCAATGATCTTGGGCAACTCACCTTACCGTCCCGGAAGCCATTGGAAACCAACATGGATGAAGGAGCTCAGGGGTGTGCGGATATTACGTTGTGGGAAATCGCTTTATATTAGCGCCTCCCACGGATTGATGACTTTCAGTCCGGCTGCCTGGAATGAAGAGACATCGCGCGTGGCGACAATGAAGCCCGAACCGCAACCGGCCGTAAAAGCGTGGCTAGATAGTCAAACAGCGGAAACCCTTTATTTATCGAGCGTAACACTGGCCGAATTGCTGTTCGGCATCCGTGCGTTGCCGGCCGGGCGGCGCAAGAATATCTTGGATGAAACGTTAGATGGCTTGCTGGCACTGTTCGGCGAGCGCATCTTACCGTTCGACACAGACGCAGCCCGGCACTTCTCAGAGCTGGCTGTGACGGCCAGAGCTGCTGGCAAAGGTTTTCCGACACCGGACGGCTATATCGCAGCTATTGCAGCTTCTCGAGGCTGGGTGATGGGCGGCAAGGAACATTTCAAAACCAACATCGCCGAAAGAGTCGAGATGAGCGTGGAGGACCTCCCGTTCAACATGGAGTTTATTTCCTTTCTTACTGCCAAAAAAGAGGCAGGAAGAACCCTGGTCCTTGTCACAGCCTCCCATGAAAAATTTGCCAGAATGGTATCGGAACATCTGGGGATCTTTTCCGAAGTCTTTTCCACGGGAAATGGCGTCAATCTCTCGGGAACCAAAAAGCGAGATCTTCTGGTTTCACGGTTCGGAGAAAAAGGCTTCGATTATGCGGGAAATGCCTCCCCCGATCTCGAGGTATGGAAAGCGGGACGTGAGGCCATCGTTGTCGAAGCACCGAGGAATGTCCGCAATAAGGCAGAACGAGAAGCGCATGTCGTACGAACTTTTTCCTCCCCTCCCCTAACCTTTAGGCTTTTCCTTCGGGCCCTGAGAGTCCACCAATGGATCAAAAACATCCTGATATTTGTTCTTCTTTTTGCCGCCCATCGGGAAACCGATCCCGTTCTTCTGGGAAAGGACCTGCTTGCCTTTGTCGCCTTCAGCCTTTGCGCCTCAAGCGTCTATATTCTGAACGATCTCCTGGATCTTTCCTCAGACAGGAAGCATCCAAGAAAACGCCACCGTCCCTTTGCGGCGGGGCATCTTCCAATCAGTGCAGGACTTCTTGCCTCACCGATCCTCCTTCTTCTTGCTTTT
>DAIBSV010000185.1 GCA_027415455.1 Nitrospirota bacterium
AAATGACATTCGTCTTTCCCATGATATCTCCGCTTTTTAAGAGTTAAACCGTAATAGTGTAGCAAATGGTAGACCGAGTAATCAATGGCTGTTGAGACCGAAGGTCTTTTCGGATTGAAGATCTGGGAGGACACAGGTTAGACTACATGAATATGCCAAAAAAGTTTGCGGTTTCAGGGGGTGGAGCTTGTGAGGACAGGTTTTACAACGGGAGCCTGTGCCCAGGCGGGTGTAAGAGCCTGTCTTGACGCGCTTGTGACCGGAGAATGGACTGAAAAAGTCAAAATCCGTCTTCCGAATGGCCGAAGTGCCGAATTCGTCCTCCAGACTCATGAGTCCGGTACCCGGTCGGGGCGTCCCTGGGCATCGGCCTCCATCATCAAGGATGGGGGGGATGATCCGGACTGTACCCATGGGGCGGAAATCGTGACGGAAGTCTGTCTGACCAATGACGGTCGGGTTGAATATATTGCAGGAACGGGAGTCGGAACCATCACGAAACCCGGCCTGGCCATCCCGGTCGGAGAACCGGCCATCAATCCCGTACCCCGAAGGGTCATGGCGGAAGAATTCATGGCTTCGAAGGAGAGGATCGTCTCCCGCATGGCCGTGAAGAATCCCGGAGTCGAAATCACGATTTCCATCCCGGACGGGGTTGCCCGGGCGGAAAAGACATTGAACGCGCGCCTCGGGATTGTGGGAGGGCTTTCCATTCTCGGGACGAAGGGAATCGTCGTACCCTTCAGTACCGCGGCCTATCGGGCCAGCATCGCCCAAGCCATCGATGTGGCGAAGGCCCGGAATCTCGACACAGTCGTCATGACCACAGGAGGGCAGAGCGAAGCCTTTGCGATGCGTCTCTATCCCGAGTTGTCCCCTGAAGCCTTCATCCAAATCGGAGATTTCACGGGGTTTTCCATTCGCCAGGCGGCAAAATCGGGGATCAGGCGGGTCGTCATGGCGGGATTCCTCGGCAAATTCTCGAAGCTCGCCAAAGGGGTCACGCAGACCCATGCGGCCGGATCCCAGGTCGATCTCGCCTTCCTCGTCGAGCTTGCCCGGGAAACCGGGGCTTCCGACGAAATCTGCCAGGAGATCCTGAAGGCGAATACCGCCCGCCATGTGGGAGAAATCCTCGAGGGGGCCGGGAACCTGAAATTCTTTGAGCTTCTGTGTCGAAAGATTCTCCATCATCTGCGACGGATCGCGCCCCACCCACCGGAGATGGAAATCCTCCTCTCCAACTTTCGGGGAGAGCTGGTGGGTCGTGCGGGAGCCGGCGATGAATGAAGAAAAACTGGTGCACGTGGTCGGGGTGGAGCCGGAGGGACCCCAACCGGAACTGCCCCCTTTGGCCGGCCTCCTTTCCCGGTGCGCCATTCTATGCGGGGGGAGGCGGCACATCGAGGCACTCTCCGTCCGTCTCCCGGCTGGGGCCCGCATTCTTCCCATCACGACCAACATTAGGGAAGTCGTCTCAACGCTGACCGAATTCATAAAAAAACCCGAAGGGAAGATCGCAGTCGTTCTGGGATCGGGCGACCCGCTCTACCATGGCATCGGGGGATCTCTTTCCCGGGGGATCGACCGCGGGTATATCGCGTATTATCCGGCCACCACGCTTGTTCAGCGGGCTTTTTCGCTCCTGGGAGAGCCCTGGGAGGATGTGCGGGTCGGGAGCATTCATGGAAAAAAGGAAGACCCTCTTCTTTCTACCGGACGATGGATTTTCTATACAGGCGGGTCCAGTGGCCCGGCCAATCTTATAGAAATGGCCGATCGCCAGGGCTTCCAGATCGTGGAGATGACTGTTCTCGAAGAAATCGGCCTGCCCGGTCAGAAGGTGACCTTCTTTTGGACACCGGACCTCGAAGAGGTGAGGTCCAGGGATTTTTTGACTTTGAATATGGTGGTTATGACCGTTCAACCAAAAAATAAGGATAAGGACCCCGTCAAATGACCGACCGGCTTTTTGGACTGCCCGAGGAGGCATTCCGATTCACAGTTCCCCGAAAGGGATTGATCACAAAAACAGAAATCCGTGTTCTCTCCCTCGCAAAACTGGATCTAGGCCCCGGTCAGACCCTATGGGACGTCGGAGCCGGTTCAGGGTCCGTCGGAATAGAGGCGGCCCGCCTGGTGCCAGATCTTTCCGTGTGGGCCATCGAAAAGGACGAGGAAGACTACGGCTGTCTTCAGGAGAATATCCGGAATTTCGATCTCACCCGGCGCATGAATCCGGTCTTTGGAAAAGCCCCCGAGGCCCTTCGGAAACTTCCCAAACCCCACCGAGTCTTTGTGGGGGGCTCCGGTGGAAAAATGGCGGATCTCCTGGATTTTTGCTGGGGGGAGGAGACTCACCCGGGAATCGTATGCAATCTTGCCACGGTCGAGAACCTGGCCGAGGTGCTGTCATGGGCAAAGTCCCGCCGCATCGAGCCGGACATTCTTCATGTCCAGGTCGGACGGGGGCAGCCGATCGTGGGTCTGCACCGCATCGAGGCGTTGAACCCGGTCTGGATCGTCTCCCTTTTCGCGAAAGAGGAGAAAAAAACGTCGGAAGAGGAGGGTCGGGCATGAACGGAACCCTGCCTCCGCCAGAAAAAAAACTGGCCGTCGTGACGATCACACGCCCGGGACTGGTGGTGGCGGCGAAAATCGCCAAAGAATGCGGAGCGGATCTCTTTGTCTCGGACCGATATGTCCCGAACATTCCCGAAGACCTGAGACAGGCGGCCCACCCCTTTGATGGGGTCCTCAAGAACCTTCTTCCGGACCTCTTTGCCCGCTACGATGGTCTTGTCTTCATCATGGCCCTGGGAATCGTCGTCCGCTCGATCGGACCGCTCATCGCTGACAAGACCCGCGATCCGGCCGTCCTTGTCGGAGACGTCCAGGGGAAATTCATCATCAGCGTTCTATCAGGCCACCTTGGAGGGGCCAATCGCCTGGCGCAGGATGTGGCTCGGACGACGGGGGCGATTCCCGTTGTCACGACCGGGACCGATGTGACCCAGAATGTGGCTCCGGATTTGATTTCTCAGGAAATTGGAGCCGAACTCGACCCCATCGACCAGCTCAAGCGGGTGAGTTCGGCCATCGTCGACGGAGATCCCGTCCTGTTTCTCAATCAGGAGGGAATCCCGATTCCCTCCCTTTCGGGACCCCTCAAGCCGAACATCCAGAAATCCGACATCTTTCCCGACCCCTTTCCGTCCGTTCGGGCTGCTGTCGTGATCTCCCGCCTGATTTCCGATCGATCCCTTCCGGCCGGTGTCGAGGGAATGTCGCTCATTCCCCGGGTTTATGGCGTTGGAATCGGCTGCAATAGGGGGACCTCTGCCGATGAAATCGTTGCGGCCCTGAACGATCTTCTCCAGATCCACCGCATCCATCCCAAATCCCTCCAGGTTTTCGGGTCGATCGACCTGA
>DAIBSV010000186.1 GCA_027415455.1 Nitrospirota bacterium
TCTCCGCCTCGACGCTCTCCCGGGACCGGTGATCGGAGTCGCCTCCGGAGATCCCCTTCTCTCCCTCTGGGTGCGCCGCCACCTTCTTTCCCTTCTCGGGATTCCTTCTGAGGAGGGGGCCGCCGCCATCGACGGATACACGGGAGACGAGATGCCCCAGCATCGCCTTTTGGCCAAAATCCGGGAACAGCCCCTCTTCGCCAAAAAACGCGTTCTCTGGGTCACCCGCGCGGACCAATCCTCCGAAATCGACCCCTCCGGGATTCTTGAAAAAAATCGTAAAACGGTTACGACCGTCATACTCGAGGCCCCCGAAAAAAGTCTGTCGGCCTGGTCAAAGACCATTCCGGCATTCAGCCTTTCCCCACCCACAAAACCTGCCGACCGGGAAGCCTGGATCCGGTTCCTGGCAGAAAAGCACGGACTCGTCCTGGACAAAGGCGCCATGGATCCCCTGATGACCACCTTCGAAGGGGCCCTTGGCCCCGTCGACCGTCTGTTTGCCGATCTCTCGGCGAACGGCGAGCCGCAAAGGGTCACAGAAGAACTTCTCGAAAAGCAGGGAGTCGTCACCCACTACAAAACGGTCTTTGAGCTTCTTCGGGGTCTGGAAAGCGGAGACAGAAAATTTTTCAGGGAGTGGGAACGATTTCTTGATGGGGGTCAGTCCCCCTTCGGCCTCCTCTCCCTCCTTCACCGGCAATGGAAACTCTACCGGATTGCCAGGAGCGTCCTGGAGGAGCAAAGAGGTTCGGGAGAAGCTGAGAAGATGGTGGCCGCTCTGGGTGGAGTTCCCTCCTTTGTTGCGGGGGGAATCGTCCGAATTGCCGCAAAGATGTCTCGTGAGTCCATGAGAAAGGGGTCGGATGCTCTCTGGGAGGCGGACCTTCTGTTGAAATCCGGAGTCTCCCCGGGTCTCGTCATGGACCGACTTGCCGCCACCTTGTACACCTTGGGACAGGAGCATCGGGGAAAGGAAGAAGGAAGAAGAGAATCGACACGCAAGGTCTTGAAAAGATACTGAAGCGGGTCGATCTTTTCTCGTGACGGTCCGGTTGTGGCCGCAAAGCCGGAACCGGACCATCATCCAGAAAGCGTTACCCTTGGGACGCGGAGACGCCGTTCACCTTGAGGGTGAGACGAGAGATCTTCCGGGAGGCGGTGTTCCGATGCAGGATACCCCGGTTGACGGCATGGTCGATGAAGGGGACGACCCGCATCAGGGCTTCCCTGGCTTCGTCCGACTTGCCAGCGGTCACGGCCTCTTCAACCTTGCGGGCAAGGGTTCGCATCGTCATGATCGCCTGGCGGTTCCGCTCGCGACGACGGGCATTTCTCCGGATATCTTTCTTGGTTGACTCGTGGTTCGCCAACGATCCTCCTTGTGGACGTCCATGAAAATGGTTCAAAAGACACGGGGCGGAAAAAGTCACCTCTCTCGCGGCCCTCAATACATCAAAAAGAACTCGAATTTGAGATATTAAAGGATTCCTTCCCTTTCGTCAATCTTTCCAGCGGGCCTCTCCACGAATGGAGGGAATCATAACCTCAACTCCGGAGAGTCCCTGCCCCACCTTGTGATCCGGAGGTCCCGATGGTAGGATTTCCTGAAAATCCAAGACTCAAACAAGATTGACCTGAGCCCCGGAGTCCGCCATGTCCCGCTTCACTCCATCCTGTTCCAAGCCTCCGAAGGGCCGCTTTCTCCTGTGACCTCGGCCGCCCCATCACCTCCCCCGCAGGCACCCTCCCCTCAGCCTCCCCCTTCTCCGGACCGCCACGAGACCATCCGGACAATCGGGCGCCAGGGAGCCCGCGTGTCGGTCGCCATCCTTCTCTCCCGCCTCTTCGGATTTCTCCGGGACATGCTGATTGCCGAACGCTTCGGCACCGGAGCGATGGCCGACCTCTTTTATGTGGCCTACCGGATTCCGAACATGCTTCGGGAACTTTTTGCGGAAGGGGCCCTTTCCTCGGCCTTCATTCCAACCCTGACCCGAACCCTCGACCGGGAGGGACGGGACGCCGCCGAAAGACTCTACACGGGCGTTCTTCTCCTTCTCTCCCTGATCCTCCTTCCGGTCATCGTCGGCGGCATGCTCTTCGCCCCGGAGATCCTCTCCCTCCTGGCCCCCGGATGGAGCATCGATCCGGCCCGCAAGGCCCTGGGGGCCAAAATGATCCGGATCATGTTCCCCTTTCTCTACTTTATCTCCCTGTCGGCCCTGCTCATGGGTGTCTTCAATGCCCAGAAGCGCTTCTTCATTCCGGCCGCGAGCCCCGTCGCCTTTTCCCTGGCCCTCATCGTCGCGGCCCTTTTTCCAGACTCTCTTCTTCCCGGCCCCCCCATTCTTCGCCTGGCCGTGGGCGTCCTTGCCGGAGGACTGTCCCAGTGGGGGATCCAGTGGCTGCTTCTCGGGAAGAATCGCCTCCGGGTGGTCGGACTCCTCTCCTCCTCGAACTGGAGGGATCCGGAGGTCAGGGGGGTCATGTCCCGGATCGTCCCCGCCATCGGCGGACTCTGGGTCACCCAGGGGAATCTGCTGATCGCCACCCTCTTCGGCTCCTATCTCGCGACGGGAACGATCGCCGCCCTCTATTACGCCATGCGGCTCGTCCAGTTTCCCCTGGGACTCATCGGGGCGGCGGTGGCCACCGTCCTTCTTCCCCTTTTCTCCCTCCATGCCCGGGATGGAGGGGGTCCTCAGGAAAAACTCGCAGAGACCCTGGCCCACGGGTATCGCGCCTCGCTCTTTCTCATGCTCCCCGCATCGGCCGGGCTCGTGGCGCTAAGAGAACCTCTCATCCGGCTTCTTTTTCAGCACGGGCGCTTCAACGAAACGAGCGCCGAACAGACGGCGGTCGCCCTCATCGGGTACGCCATCGGGCTGTGGTCCTTCTCGGGTGTCCGCATCATCGTCCGGGCCTTCTACGCGACCGGAGACATGAAAACGCCGGTCATGGCCGCCCTCGCCGGACTCTTCACCAATCTCGCCATAAGCGGTCTTCTCGCCCCGAGAATGGGGGTCTTTGCCCTGGCGTTCGGAATTTCGGCCGGATCCCTGGTGAACCAGGCCTACCTTTTCATCCGACTGAAACACTTGCTTGGACGGCGCCCCTGGGAGATCTTCGGGAATGCCCCCATGGTCCTCCTCCACTCTCTTCTTCTCCTCGTTTTCGTGCGTCTTCTATGGCTCGGACTCGCGCACATCCTCCCCTCCGGATCGGGGTTCCTGCTTGTGGCCCTTCTGGGACTGATCGGATCGGGAGCCCTGTTCTACGGCATTCTCACAGCGATGACGGGAGTGACCGAAAGTCGGCTTCTGATGGAAAAGCTGGCGGGAAGGCTTCAGCGGAAAAAGAGGTAGTTTTCCCAGACCTTGGGGGGATTGCCGGCCATTGTCATCATGACCATGATGGCGGGAGACCA
>DAIBSV010000187.1 GCA_027415455.1 Nitrospirota bacterium
CGCATGGAGATCGGAGGTGACCGAAAGGGATTCGGGAAGAGGAATCCCGGGCAGGTAGACACGGTTTTCCCGGGTCCGGCAGATATCCTGGGCGAGAATGGGATCCCTGACCCAAAGGGTCGTCGGCCATCCGGCGGAGGCGAGATGCCCGGCCAGGGCCGTTCCCCACGATCCTCCTCCCAGGACGACGGGAGCGGGATCCTGTCCGATGCGGACAAAGGCATTGAGCGGTTCGGATGTCATCAGATCCTTTCAGGGAAAAGGGGCCTGGATTCTGGAAGAAGGATAGCAGTTTTGGAATCTCGGGTCGAATGGGTCCCGGTTTCCGTAGAGGACGCGGACCAGGGCCAGCCCCTCGGGCGGAAGAGGGGTGATGGGCCGAAAAGGAGGAGGAGATCCCGGACGAAGGAGCCCCGCGATTTCGGACCCGCTTCGCCGTCCCTCTCCGACCTCCTTCAGGATCCCCCCGATCATCCGGACCATGCGATGGAGAAATCCCGGCCCGGAAACCCAGAGGGCATAGCCCGCGGGAAGAGGCTCCCAAAGAAGTCCGGTGACGGAACGGACCGGATCTTCGGGACAGGAGGAGGCCACGGAGAAATGTCGGAAATCATGGCGGCCGATAAAGGCGCGGGAGGCTTCGACGGCCGTGGTGAGATTGAAGTCAGAGTGAAGAGAGCCGGAAAAGGGCTCGGCCAAAGGATGATGGGACAAATGTCGGGGAAGAAGGCGAAACGTGTATTTGTAGATTTTCCCCGTGGCGCTGTGGCGCGCGTGAAAGTCTCCCGGGACGGGACTGGACGCGAGGACACGGATTTCAGGGGGGAGACGGGTATTCAGAAGTCGCGCCAGCCGGTCAGGAGGTATGGAAAAATCCGGGGGAAGATCGGCATGGGCCACCTGTCCCCAGGCCGACACGCCGGCATCGGTCCGACCCGCCCCGGTGATCCTCACCCGGGTTTTGACAAAGGATTCCAGAGCCTCTTCAAGAAGGGACTGGACAGTCGGATCTCTCGGCTGAATTTGCCATCCCGAAAAAGGGCGGCCGTCGTAGGCCAGAAGAAGGGCGACCCGGATGCGTTCCATCCCTCTCAGGGGGCGGCCCAGGGTTCGTTGCGGCAAAGGGCTTCCCAAGCCTCCTTGAGATCGAGGAAGGCTTCGAGCTCCTGGGAAAGGGCTTCCTCCCACCCTTTCCAGTCTTCCGGGATTCCGGCATTCGCGGGAGATTCTCCACCGCCGAGGGTTTTTTTGTAGGCCAGTTCCGAGCGGTGGCGGGCCAGCCGGTATTCCTTGTGGCGCTCGTCGAAAACAGCCAGCCGTTGAACCTTGAGTGGATCCATGGATCTCCTATCCCTTGAAAAAGAGGACAATAAGCCAGTCTTGAGTCGGATCAGATGAAAAGAGGAGGGAGAACCCCTCCTCTTCCCGGTTCAGGCCAGGGTTCCGAGGGTGATTGGGGTGAACTCGGAGTTCAGGACGCTGATGCGGGACGCGATGTTGCCGGCAATTTTCAGATAGGCCTCCGAAAGAGGACTCTTCGGCTGGGCGATCCCGATCGGACGACCCTGGTCTCCCGCCTCGCGAATGGAGAGGTCGATGGGGATTCTGCCGAGGAAGGGAACCTTGAGTTCGATGGCGGCCTTCTCTCCTCCCCCCTGGGAAAAAATGGGGGTCTCATGGTGACATTGGGGGCAATGGAAGGTGCTCATGTTTTCGACGATCCCCAATATGGGGACGTTGACCTTCTGGAACATTGCGAGTCCCCTGCGGGAATCCGAAAGGGCGACTTCCTGGGGAGTCGTGACGATGATCGCCCCGGTGACAGGCACGAGCTGGGCCAGCGAGAGCTGGGCGTCGCCCGTTCCGGGGGGCATGTCGACCACGAGGTAGTCGAGTTCTCCCCACTCCACATCCCGGACGAACTGGGTGATGATTCCGTGCAGCATGGGGCCTCGCCAGATGAGAGGGGCTCCCGGAGGGGCCATGAAGGCCATCGACATCACCGGGATCTCATAGGCCTTCGGGGGAAACCATCGGTTATTCACCTGTTTCGGCAGAGCGTTGATCCCGAGCATCATGGGGATGTTCGGCCCATAGACGTCCGAATCGAGGATGCCGACCTTGGCCCCGAGCTCCGTGAGGGCGATCGCCAGATTGACGGCCGTGGTCGATTTTCCGACTCCGCCTTTTCCGCTGGAGACCGCGATGACATTCTTGACCCCCTCGATTTCGGCCTTTCCCTCCCGGGCTCCGCCTCCGGTCGTCCGGGCGGTCATGTGGATGTCCACCGAACGGATCCCCTCGACGGGGGCAAGGGCCTCCATGCAGGCCTTCTTGATCTCCTCCTTGAGAGGGCAGGCCGGGGTCGTGAGGATCACGGTAAAGGTCACGTTTCCGTCTTTCACCGTGAGATTCTCGATCATTTTCAGGGTCACGAGATCTTTCTTGAAGTCTGGTTCGATCACGCGTCCTAAGGCCTTCATGACTGACTGTCCAATTTCCTGATCTTTTTCCTGACTCATGGAGTCTCCCTGGTGGGTTGAGAATATCTATCCTGATGATTGGTTTCTGTGATGGAGTGGAGTAAAAAACTCCTTGAATTCCTGGTGGCTCGAATATCCCGTCACCCCGTCATCCCTCAAAAGGTCGATGCGGTCCGAAGAGGTTGCAAGCACCTCATATTCCCGTCCCTCGGCGTCCTGGAATCCGGGACGGAACGGGTGATCCCTCCAGCAAAATCCAGGATCCGGAGGGACCGTCTCAAGAAGAACCCGGAAGGTGGCGGGGTCGATGTCGAGACCCCCCTGCCGGCTTTCCCGGGCTCTTCGGAAATCGTCCCACGTCACCGGGCGGCCCGTTCCCTTACGCGCCCACAGAAGACGGGCGACCAGAGCCTCTGCAGAGAGTGAGGCCGAGGAAGGGCGGATGCGGACCCGGAGTATGCGGGGAGGGGTTACTGGTTGTCCTTCCATTCTTCCAGCCACGCCATCTGGATGGCTTCGAGGATCTTTTCGTTCGAAGACTTGGGGTCACCCTTAAATCCCGGCAGGGCGAGAATCCACTGGTGCAGGTCGGTGAAGCGGACCGTGAGCGGGTCGACCTCAGGATGGTGCTCGAAAAGCTGAAACCCGATTTCGTAGGGCTCATTCCAGTTCATAGATCGTTCCCCGGTTAGTGTTCGTGGGATCCCTTGCTGCAGGGGGGGATCCGCACGGAAATGTCTCCCTTGATATGGGCTTGGCAACCCAGTCGCGATTTGAGGGTCAGTCCTTCGGCTTCGTCGAGCTGGTCCTCTTCGTCCTCCTCCATCAGGGAGAGGCGGTCGAAGCCGTCGTCAACAATGACATGGCACGTCGAGCAGGCACACACTCCCCCGCAATTATGCTCCAGGGGGACATGGGCTTTTTTCGC
>DAIBSV010000188.1 GCA_027415455.1 Nitrospirota bacterium
ATATTGGAGTAGTGGCAGTGAACTCCGACAAAAAGGCACACATCGATCTTGTTGTGCCAGATGGTGAGATTGGGATGGCTGGGATTGATCTCTTCCTCAGGGTTGATCTTCGGGTATTTCGGTCGATAGTCGGCCATGGGAATGATCTTCATCGCTCCCGCATGAGCCAGACGCACGACCGCCTCCGCCATCCGGACGGAGTCCGGGGTTGACTTCCAGAGCACAAGGGGTCCAGGAAAGATCGTCGGATTTTTGGCCCCGGCAATCTTTCGGGCGGCCTCCTCGATGGCCCGCTCCTCTGCCACAACTCCTCCCATGACAAGGCCATGGCCTGAATCGGGCAGAATAATACCGTCCATGGGGGCCGAGGGGGTCAGAAATGAACGGTCCTCTAGGTTCAGGCAACGGTTCGCCACACGTTCTCCTTCCTGATATTTGGAGTTTCCAATGAATCACGATGTTGTCATTTAAAAAGAATGACATGTCTATAATAATGAACATCAAAAAACATGTCAACAGGAAGGAAAGATTGTATTCCAAGGACTATTCAGGCTTTTTCTGAGGATCAGGAGAGAGAAATGAATGGATGGAAACCGGGAAACGTTCAAAATAAAGACTGAGAAAGGAGGGGGAGGAGTCCCCTCCCCTCAGTCCGAAATCAGGAGGGGGACTTTTCCAGATGGCCCCCAAAGGCATGCCGCATGGCCGAAAGGATCTTGTCGGCGAAGTCAGACTTTCCCTGGGACGCAAACCTCGAAAAGAGGGCGGTCGCCAGGACAGGGGCAGGAACGCCTTCGTCGATGGCCGCCGAAACCGTCCACCGGCCCTCCCCCGAATCCGAGACCCGGCCATGGAAGGCCCCCAGGTCGGGATCCCGTGCGAGCTCCGAGGCGGAAAGATCGAGGAGCCAGGACGCCACGACGCTCCCTCTTCGCCAAAGTTCGGCGATATCTTCAATTTTCATGTCGAAGCTGTACAGATCGGGGCTCCGGAGCGGAGCCGTTTCGGCGTCGACCTCATGGGATCGCTTGCCGACATTGGCGTTTTTCAGAATATTGAATCCTTCGGCATAGGCCGCCATCAGGCCATACTCGATCCCGTTGTGGACCATCTTCACGAAATGGCCCGCTCCGGCGGGTCCGCAATGAAGATATCCCTCCTCCGCCGTCCCCCTTAGCCCCGCATTCGCCCGTTCGGGGGTCGGGGGGGCCGCCGTCCGCCCGGGAGCCAGCGTCCGGAAGATCGGGTCGAGGAAGGCCACGACCTGCTCCTCGCCCCCGATCATCTGGCAATAGCCGCGCTCAAGCCCCCAGACACCGCCGCTTGTCCCCACATCCACATAGTGGATGCCCTTTGAGGCGAGTTCCCGGGCACGCCTGATGTCGTCATGATAATAGGAGTTTCCCCCATCGATCAGGATGTCGCCCTTCGCCAAGAGAGGAAGGATCTCCTGAATCTGCGGATCGGTCGCCGCAGCCGGAATCATGAGCCAGACGATCCGAGGCGACGGGAGCTTCGAGACCAGGTCGGCAAGCGATGTCGCCCCCAGGCAGCCCGTCTCGCGACTCAATGCCTCGACGGCCGAAGGCGTATGGCTGTAGGCCACCACCTCGATCCCTCCCTTGCTCAGGCGACGGACCATGTTGGCGCCCATCCTTCCCAATCCGATCATGCCCAGACGCATGGAACACCTCCTTCAAAGGATGTCTGTCAATGGTCTTCTCCGGCCCACCGTAACAAATGGCACAAAAAACCGCAACCGGACAGCCTTCACGAGCTGGATTCCGACAGGTTTTGACAGTTTGGAGTGAGAGCGGCCCCGTGCAAGGGGTTCGGGAGGGACTCACCCCCGTGAGGAGCAATCTTCAGGAGTTCCCTGGAAAAGAGGTGGCGCGAAGCATTTTCTGGGGGAGATGCAGGGAGACGGTCGTTCCTTCCCCCGGATCGCTCTTGATCTCGACGCGCCCTTTCAAAATTGTCGCCACATGCCGGACGATCGACAGTCCGAGGCCGGTCCCCGAAATATTGGAGCTCCGGGAGCGGTCGACCCGATAGAAGCGCTCGAAGACGCGGGGAAGTTCCTCGCGAGGGATTCCCGGCCCGTTGTCGCTCACGCCGATCGTCACGATCCCGTCGTTTTGTTCGGCAAAGATCCGGATCTCGCGTCCTGGCGGAGAATATTTGATGGCATTGTCGAGAAGATTGGTAAGGACAAGTTCGATCAGGGACTCGTCGGAGATGTAGCGAAAGGGTCGGGGAAAGTCGGCCCTCAATTGCATGTTGCGATCCCGGAGTCGGGAGGAGAAGACCTCCTGCATCCGGTCGGTCTGGACTCCGAGTTCGATCTCGCCAAGGCGCAGTTCGACCGTCCCCGATTCAAGACGGGAAAGTTCCAGAAGGTCGTTCACCATACGCGAGAGGCGATCGGCCTGATCGGAGATGATCCCGAGAAATTTCCTCGCAAGTTCGGGATCGTAAAGAGCTCCGTCGGTCAGGGCCTCGGCATAACCCCGGATGGAGGTCAGGGGGGGTCCGGATTTCATGGGAGACATTGGCCACGAAGTCCTTGCGGATCCGCTCGAGACCCCGGATCGTGGTCATGTCGTAGAAGAGAAAGATTCCATAGCTCTTGCCGGAGCCGTCTCTCGTTTCGGAAACGGTCGCCACCACATTCAGGGTCTTTTTTTTTCCGCCTCCGGAAAACTCGATTTCGCGAACGACCTTTGCCCGGGTCCGGAAGACCTCCTCCACCAGCTGGTGGATGGCCACGTCCCGGATCACCAGCCCGAGGCGGTTGCCGACCGCCTCCGTCGACGAGACCTCCAGGATGCGTTCAAAGGCGGCGTTGACAAGAAGGATCTGGGCATTGGGAGACGTCACGGCCACGCCTTCCACCATGTGCTCCAAAACCCCCTCGAATCGGCTCGCGACCTCTGCAAGACGACCCGACACTTCGTTCTTTTCCCTGAGAAGACGGATGAGACCGTTGAGCATTGGGTCAAAGAGGTCGTCGAAGAGTCCCTGGGCCTTGATGGTGAGCGGATTTTGGAGGGCGGAGGCACTCTGGCGCCCGATGGTGCGCCGAATGGTCCGAACGGATAAAAAGAGGCCGGCTGTCGCCACGGCGAAGAGAAGAATGCGGAGGGTGGTCTGGCCGGAGAGGGCCCCAAAAAGAAGACCGAACAGGAAGGAGACGCCACCCGTCGCGAGGACAAAGGTTTGAAAGCTCAACGCGGCGACCTATCCCTCTTCCCGGAAACGGTACCCGATCTGCTTCACCGTTTCGACCCAGGGCGCCGTAGACCCCATTTTTTTACGCAGGCGCCGGACATGGACATCGACCGTCCGGTCAGTGCCCTCGTAGTCCCCCCCCCCAGA
>DAIBSV010000189.1 GCA_027415455.1 Nitrospirota bacterium
AGGCGGATAAGTTCAGAAAACTCCCATCCGGAAGCCAATTTTCTCCGCAACTGGACCGAGGTGATCCCTCCCCGTATCCCCTCGACAACCCGAAGCAAGAGGTCCTTCAGCGGAAATTCATCCGGCGTCACGTACAGGAGCGGGCCAAGAATCTCTGCCGGACGGGAAGCGTCCATCAGGAGCCCAGCATTCCCGAAAGAGGACTTGACGCACTGGCATAGAGCCTCCGGGGCATCCGGCCGGCCCGGAAGGAGTCGCGGCCTGCCTGGATGGCGTTTTTCATGGCCCGGGCCATCAGGACCGGATCCCGGGCTTCGGCCACAGCCGTGTTCATGAGGACCCCCTCCACGCCCATCTCCATGGCGATTGCGGCATCGGAGGCACAGCCCACGCCGGCGTCCACAATGACGGGGAGATCAACCGTCTCCTGGATGATCCGGAGATTGTAGGGATTTCGGATTCCAAGCCCTGAACCGATGGGGGCGGCCAGGGGCATCACGGCAGCACAGCCCACGTCGGCCAGCTTTTTCGCAATGATCGGATCGTCATTCGTGTAGGGAAAGACGATCGACCCCTCCCGCACCAGAATGCGGGCCGCCTCCACCAGACCGACGACGTCCGGGAACAGAGTCTTCTGGTCGCCGATCACCTCGAGCTTGACCAGGGGCGAAATACCGGCCTCCCGGGCCAGACGCGCATACCGGAGAGCCTCCTCCACCGTGTAGCATCCGGCGGTGTTCGGGAGAATATGAAATTCCGACGGGGGAAGAAAGTCGAGAAGATTCGGTTCGTCCTTTCTGAGGATGTTGACCCGGCGGACTGCCACAGTCACGACATCGGCCCCCGACTCGAGGATGACCTTCCGAGTCTCCTCGAAGGAGCGGTATTTGCCGGTTCCGATCCAGAGACGGGAACGGAAAGTGGTTCCGGCGATGGTCAATGGATCGTCGTCGACGATCCGTCCTTCGTTTTCTGAGACGATGCCTGTGGTCATGGATCCCCCTTTGCAAATTTGGAGTGTCAGCTTGTCTTATTATTTTAGACGGACGGACCGGGGAGGGGCAACCGCAAGATTCAGAAATGGCAGATCGGACATCTATCCGGCGTTCGTGCGGGAAGTGGAGGAAGCGGACCGATTGTCCTGGATTATTTTGTTCATTCGTGAGAGATCCTTCCTCATCCTCAGGAAATCGGTCGTTCCCTTTGCGATTACCAGAAAAGAAATACAGAAGGCGGCGATGCCGACCCCCACATAGAAGTCGCTCGGATTCCGGCTGAAGAAACGGAACATGGCCAGCCCCACCACAATGAGGTTGAGGCCAGTCGTCACGTGAAGAAGAAAGTTTCGCTCGATGGCCAGGACAAACTGGTCGAAAGCGATCTGATCGGAAAAGCTCAAGGGACCGGTGATGAAAAATCGTGGAGGATGATGGGAAAGCTTCGGGTCGTTTTTCATGATCGGCCATCCTCTCCTTTTCTGCCAACATCTCAGGCGTTCATATTATGATTTTCCCGCGTTTTCCTGATTGTTGAAAATTTTTCCTTTAGTTTCAAGAGTCTTTTCCGATACTTCTCGATCATTTTTAACAGGAAAAACTTTCTTCTCTCCACGTTTTTCTTGGAACATTCGGATTGACAAATTCCAAACAAAAAAAAGAAAATGAGAATCATATTCAATATCAAAATCCTCTTGTTTTTCGGGAGAACATTTTTTATGATATTAACTATCATATGACACCATGTATCATTTACCTCAGAAAGGCACAGGATGGGGCTCTTTTCTGACTCAATCCATAACTTAACAAGAATAATCATAATATTTTCCCTTTCTCTGACCTGCCTTGGGGGAATTTTCGAGATCCCCGCCCGGGCGAACGAGTCCATGGAAGGCCCCCAGGACGTGAACGGCGACCTCATCCCCGATCTGGCCGAAATGGCCCCCCACTATCTATCCTGGGGACCCAACACCAGCGGACCCATGTTTACCGGTACGGCCGAAGTCGAACCGGTCGGATCCTTCTTTTACGAACCCTACTGGTTCGACTACCTTCAACCGGGTATCGGCTTTTTCTCCCTCTCTATGCCCCAGAGGAT
Source organism: Nitrospirota bacterium (assembly GCA_027415455.1). Next base: position 2,095 of record DAIBSV010000189.1, read on the forward strand.
TTCGATAGGCCTGATCAAGAACTGGGAATTCGACTTCCTCGTTCCATTTGTCGCCAACCAGGGCGTCTATCCGACGACGCCGGCCGGAATGACCATCAACGCCTTCGGCATGGGAGACTCGGTCGTGTGGCTCAAGCAGCAGCTCACGAACGATGCGGATCCCTATCACTTCTGGGCGCGTCCGGCTTTCACTCTGGAGTACCAGTTCACCCTTCCCACCGGACATTTTCTCAACCTGAATCCCCAGCTTTACACCGTCGACCAGACCGGAGACGGCAGCTTCAATGAGGGGCTGTACCTGATCATGCGCAAGCACTTCAAGCCCTTCATGCTCTATCTGCAGGTGGGGGATATCATCGAGAACCCGACCCAGGTCGGAACCGGCTTCACCTTCAACAATGGTCTCGTGACGACTCCCCAGGCCCAGACCGTCGTCAACGGCAACCTCCTCTGGTTTTCGGGGGCCTTCGAACATGTTTTAAACGACAAGTGGGGGGCGGGCTACGTCCTCGAATTCTTCGGAGAAAGCCAGACGGGACAAAGTCTTCTGTTCGGCCCCGCCAACGCCCCGGCCTGGAGCTTCCTCTGGGTGGATCCGGGCGTCGAGATCACCTGGCCCGACACGGAGCGGGTCTCGGTCACCTGGGGACTCGCCATGGGCTTTCCCGTTTATCAGTCCAACTACCCCTCCACCTACACTCCGATGGGAACGATCACCGTCTACTACAACGGTCCGTTCGGCTACCGGGGCGAATGAAGCGTGACAACCCCAAGGAGGATTCCCGTGCAAAAAAACACCATTCTCGCCCGACTCAGAAAACAGCTTGGGGGAGGATTTCTCCTTCTTCTGGCCCTTTCCGGCTGCGCCACCTTGGCCAACCCGGCCGACGAACGCATGGCCCTCCTCAACCGGAGCCGCCTTCTTCTTGACGCCGGCCAGATCGAATCCGCCCGGCGGCTGACGCAGGAGACCATCGCCCGTTTTGGGCCCTCCCCCTTTCTCCTGAACCAGATGGCCCTCATTCGGGACCGGGAGGGGCAGCCCGAGATGGCCTTCCGCATCCTCACCCACGCCCATCGCCTTTATCCAAACGCAACGGTCCTGACCCTCAACTTGGCCGACATGGAGCTTGTTCGCCATGAACCCGGGAAGGCCCGGGAGACCCTACGACCGATTCTCGACCGGAAAAGCTGGCCCAACGGCTTCCGGACACTCATGGGACGGATCGACCTCGATTCCGGGAATCTTCC